>NZ_JADOUT010000010.1:0-118764 GCF_015752345.1 Arthrobacter sp. CAN_A212 | reverse complement strand
TGAGGGTTTGGGAAAGCGCGTGGGAGCGCTTCATCCCTTTCCTGGCCTTCCCACCGGCCATCCGGCGGGTCATTTACACGACCAACGCGATCGAGCCGCTGAACTACCAACTGCGCAAAATCATCAAGAACCGCGGCCATTTCCCCAGCGATCAAGCCGCCGTGAAACTGCTCTGGCTCTCGATCTGCAACATCGAAGACAAACGCGCCAGGGAACGCCGTAAAAGCCGGAAGACCAGCAAGGAATCCACCGGCAACCACCTCGTCGAAGGCGCCTCCACCGCCGGCTGGAAACAAGCCCTCGGCCACCTCGCGATCACCTACCCTGAACGCCTCGACTACTACCTCAACTAAAAAATGGCCCGCTCACTTACACAAACAACTTGACAGGCCCCATCCCCGCTCCCAACGACTGCAGGGTCTTGGGAAGATCCTCGACCAGCCTCAGGCTCTGGTCCAGCAGCCGGTGCGCGGCACGGGTGGAAAGGTTCAGCAACGGCACCAACTCCTCAGCCGTCAGAGTAAACCCCAGACCCGCCCCCACCCTCTCACCAGAACGGGACCCAGCGCGAGCCGCTCCCTGATCCTGAACCCGATCCTGGACCTCGTCCTGGACCTCGGTGTGCAACGCGGCGACCAGTTCCGCCTGCCGGGCAACAACCCACGACATCAACCGATCAGCAGCCACCAACAAATCAGCCGTATCAGGCTCGGCGGTGTCAGGCTCGGCAGTATCAGGTTCGGCAGTGTCAGGCGGTGGCTCAAGCGCACCAGTCCCCGCCGCCTGCCTCGTGTCCCCCTGCAGCATGGCCACCAGCGTTTCCGGGCTGGCTACCTCCACCACGGTGGCTGGAGTGTCACCTGCGACCGGGCGACGCCGAACCCTAGCGACGACGGGCTCCATCCAGATCCTCCCCCCAAGACTGAACGACTCCGGGTTACTTGACGAACTCCGCTCTGCCGACGAATCCGGGACCGCCGCCGAATCCGGCACCGACCCACCTTCCCGTGGCCTCTCGCTCGGATGAAACCTGCCGGGAAGCTGGCTAGGGACACCAGGATCAGACACCGGAAAACCGGTGATCTGCTCTGCGTTCTCCTGCCGCTTCATACCCCTATCACATCACCCGCCACTGACATTTTTGGGCGCCGGTGAGACCGATAAACGCTATAAGAAATTAAGCCCACAGCGAACATTTGGTGGGGCTCAGTGGAGGATGGCGGGTCTCTTTCTCACCGGTGTTTTCACGGCGGGGCACCAGCTGAGCCGCTTGAGCCGAACACCTCGACCGAACCGGACCGGAACCCCACAAACCGAACCGCACCCGAGAATCGGGCTGGAACCTCACGGGCATGCCCACGGAGCCGGGAGTCCAGCGAAGCTCAGGTAACCAGCTTCAGGGCCAAGCCAAACGCAGCACCAAAAAAACCTTGGGGCATACCCCAAGGAGCCGGTAATCAAGCCAGCCGCAGCACTAAACCAACCTCACGGCCAAGCCAGACGCAGTACTAAACCAAACTCAGGGCTAGGCGACGCGCGTGATCTCCACGGTCACATTCAGGGTCGACCCACCGCCACCAGAGAGGATGCCCTTCAATGGGGACACGTCCTTATAGTCACGTCCGCGGGCCACCGAGACATGGAAGTCGCTGACCGGGCCCTTATTCGTCGGATCCCAGCCGCGCCACTCACCGTCCCACCATTCAACCCAGGCGTGGGACTGACCGGCGACCTTCTCGCCAACGCCCGCACCGCTGCGCGGATGCAGATACCCGGAAATGTAGCGTGCAGGAATGCCGACGCTCCGGAACGCACCAATCGCAAGGTGTGCCAGGTCCTGGCAGACACCCTTCCGCGACCCCCAGGCGTCCTTGGCGTTGGTTTGCACCCCGGTCACGCCCTGTACGTAGGACATTTCCTCCTTGATCCACGCGAAGATCGCATGAGCCGCCTGATGCGGGTTGCGGCCGTCAACGAGTTCCAGCGCCTTCGCGCTCACCTCGGGGTCGGGTTCGGTCAGTGCGGTCTGCGGGAGCCAGTCACCGTACTCGTTCGCGACGTCGTCGGACCTGAGCTGTTCCCAGGTGGCAACCTCGTCGTCGGCCGGGATACGTTCCATCCGGCTCACCTCGACGGTGGTCACCGCTGTTACCTCGAGGAATTCGTGGGCGCTCTGCATGTCGAAGGCAGTTACCCGGGTGCCCCAGTAGTCCTTGTAGGTCGACACGGCAGCGCTCGACGGCGACACCTTCAGCGTGGACTCCAGGACCACCTGCTGGGGGTCGGTAAGCGGAGTCATCCGGGCCTCGTTGTAGGACAGGGTCACCTTCCGCACGTAGTTGTAACCGGTGCGGTGGGTGATGAGCAAGCGGGTCATGAGAGTTCTCCCACCCAGGACAGTTCGTCTGCCTGGGAAAAGTAGGTGCGTGAAATCGCGTCCGAGGCCTTCGCACAGGCCTTCTGAACGCGTTCCATGTGTTCCGGCAGTTCTGACATCAGGTCATCGGTCTGGTGGAACTCAAGGAACGTGCGGGCCTGCCCCACGATGCGGCTCGCGTCGTTGATGAATCCCACCCGGCGATAGGCGGGGTTGAGATTTGTCAGGCACTTCTCGGCGTCGCTGAGCGCGTAGACGATCGACCGGGGGAACAACCGGTCAAGCAGGAGGAACTCGGCGGCCTGCTGGTCACCGAACGATGCCCGACGGGTGCGCAGGAACGACTCGTACGCCCCGGCGCACCGCAGCATGTTCACCCAGGACAACCCCGCGGCGTGGACGTCGTGGGTGGACAACATCCGTGCCGTCATGTCGGCGCGCTCAAGGCTGCGGCCCAGCACGAGGAACTGCCAACTCTCGTCATGGCTCATGGTGGTATCCGAGAGCCCCCGAATCATCGCGGTGCGTTCCACCACCCAGTGGCAGAACCGGTAGGTGCCCACCACGTCCTTCCGGTGCTGGGTCAGCCCGTACCAGGTGGTGTTGAGGCTCTCCCACACACTGCCGGACACGGTTTCGCGGGCCCGGCGGGCGTTTTCCCTGGCAGCGCCGAGCGCCCCCGCAATCGAGGTGGTGCTCGTGCGGTCGTAGGCCAGCGCCTGCAGGAGGTCAGAGAGCTCGAGCTCGTCACCGTCCACCCGGCTGCCCATCACACCCAGCAGCTGGCGGGACACATCGCGCTGCTCAGCGCGGGGCATCTGGTTCAGTCGCTCCAGGTGGACATCGAGGATACGGGCTGTTCCGTCGGCACGCTCGACATAGCGGCCGATCCAGAACAGTGCTTCGGCGATCCGGCTAAGCATTGACGGTGTCCTCTCCATGGTTCCCGCGGTTGTCCCCGGCCGGGGCTTCGGTACACCCCAGCTGTTGCTGTTGCTGCTCCGGCTGGCGATCCTGCCATCCCGATTCGATCGGCCAGACCCTCTCCTGCACCGGGCGCCGCACCGTCTCAACGATCGGGCGCACCGGGGTCTGGTTCTGCTCGTCAACCACCCAGGTGTCCTTCGAACCGCCGCCCTGGCTGGAGTTCACAATCAGCGAGCCTTCCTTCATGGCCACCCGGGTGAGGCCACCGGGCAGCACCCAGACGTCGTCGCCGTCGTTCACTGCGAACGGGCGCAGGTCCACGTGTCGGGGGCTGAACTGGCCACCGGACATCGTCGGCACCGTAGACAGCTGCAGCACCGGCTGCGCGATCCAGCCGCGGGGATCAGCGGTCACTCGTTCCCGCAGGGCATCAAGTTCTTCCTTCGACGCGTCGGGGCCGATGACCAGACCCTTGCCTCCGGAACCGTCCACCGGCTTGACCACCAGTTCATCCAGCCGGTCAAGCACTTCCTCACGAGCCTCGGGATCCTCCAGCCGATAGGTGTCGACATTCGCGATGATCGGCTCCTCGCTGAGGTAGTAGCGGATCAGGTCGGGGACATAGGTGTACACCAGCTTGTCGTCGGCCACCCCGTTGCCCACCGCATTGGCAATGGTGACGGTGCCGGCGCGGGCTGCGTTGACCAGCCCCGGGCAGCCGAGCATGGAGTCGGAACGGAACTGCAGTGGGTCGAGGAACTCGTCGTCGATCCGCTTGTAGATGACGTCCACGCGCTGTTCGCCGGCGGTGGTGCGCATGTACACGCGGTTTCCGCGGCAGATCAGGTCGCGGCCCTCAACCAGTTCGACGCCCATCAGGCCAGCGAGCAGGGTGTGCTCGAAGTAGGCGGAATTGAACACACCTGGGGTGAGGACGACGACGGTGGGGTCTTCCGCCGACGACGGAGCCGTCTTGCGGAGCGCAGCGAGAAGTCGCCGCGGGTACTCCTCGACTGGGCGAATGTGCTGCTGCCCGAAGGCCTCCGGCAGGCCCTTGGCCATCGCGCGCCGGTTCTCCAGCACGTAGCTCACCCCGCTGGGGACCCGGACGTTGTCCTCGAGGACCCGGAAAGTGCCCTCCTGGTCCCGGACGACGTCGATCCCGGAAATATGCACCCGGACGCCACCGGCCGGGTCGAAACCGGACACCTGGCGGTGGAAGTGGGCGCTGGAGGTGATCAGCCGGCGGGGAATCACGCCGTCGGCTACGACAGCCATCTTGTCGTAGACGTCGTTCAGGAACGCTTCCAGAGCCCGCACCCGCTGGGTGACGCCCTGCTCCAGTACCTGCCAGTCGGTGCCGGAGATGACCCGCGGAACAATGTCCAGGGGGAAGGGCCTCTCTTCCCCCGCGTAGTCGAAGGTGACTCCACGATCCAGGAAAGTCCTGGCCATGGAATCGGCACGCGCGGTGACATCGGCGAGGTTCAGTTCGCTGAGGGCGGCGGCTACCTGGCTGTATTCACCACGGGCCTGCTGGCCGGACGCGAACATTTCGTCGAAGGCGGGCGTGCGGCTGGCGGCAGCGGCATAATCTTGGAAGAGATCGGACATGGGTTCAACATTGCCACGGATTTCTTGGAATACATATTGTGCAGTAGGTCACTCGTGTGGCGTTTTGAAGCGGCCTCAAGGGCGTCGAGCCTGGGAGAGCGTAGAGTGCCGCCATGACCCGCTATGTGATCGATCCGCCGACGCTCGTGCACCTCGTCAACCAGGACCGGCGCCCCAGTGCGGAGCATCAGCTGGTGGCACCGAATACCATCCGTTCGCAGGCCCTCGCCATCCTGTTTGCCGCCGTCCGCTGCGGGGAGCTCACCGAAGCGGAGGCCCTCAAACAGCACGACCGGATGACCGAGCTGAAGCTGCGGCTCCTGGGAGACCGGGTGTCTCGCCGGACCGCCTGGATGATCGCGCGGGATCAAGGCTGGGCCGCTATCGACGACGCCGAGTACCTCGCCGTCACCCGGCTCCAGGCCGATGCGCTCGTCACGGTGAATGAGGATTTCGCGGTGAAGGCCCATGGCGTGGTCCCGGTCGCTCCCCTGGGGTCCCTGTTCGCTGACTGATATTCCGGCTGCCACCCGTGATTGAATGACCGGGTGATGAACGAGAATCTCCGCCGCGATGAAGCGGCCCACCGGTCCAGTCTCCTGAGCGTCGACAGCTACGAGGTCCACCTTGACCTCACTGCGGCTGCCGACCCCGATGTCGCCGGCTTCCTGTCCCGGTCGACCGTCAGGTTCACCTGCGCCGAACCGGGCAGCGATACCTTCATGGACTTCATCAGCGGTGAGGTCCACTCGATCACCCTGAACGGCAGCGAGCTGGACCCCGCAGTCGTCGTCGACGGCGCCCGGATCAACCTGCCCGGACTGGCGGCAGAGAACACCGTCACGGTGACGGGAACAGCTCTCTACAGCCGGAGCGGCGAAGGAATGCACCGCTTCACCGACCCGGCCGACGGCGAGACCTACCTCTACACGCAGTACGAGCCAGCCGACGCCCGCCGTGTTTTCGCAAACTTTGAGCAGCCGGATCTGAAAGCCTCCTTCACCTTCTCGGTGACCGCGCCGAACGGGTGGATCGTGGCTTCCAACGGCGCGGAGGTCTCCCGGACAGAAGAGGAGCCACCCGCCGCGGCTGGGGACCGCGTGGCGGTGTGGAGGTTCGCTCCGACCGAACGGATCTCCACGTACATCACCACGGTCCTCGCCGGACCCTACTTCGCAGCCACCGACCATTGGTCCGGCACCCTGTCCGACGGCGGCACCCTGGAGATCCCGCTGGGTCTCTACTGCAGGGCGTCCCTGGCCAGTGCGTTCGACACCGATACCATTTTCGACGTCACCAAGCGCGGGCTTGAGTACTTCCACGAGCGGTTCGAATATCCCTACCCGTTCGGCAAATACGACCAGGCGTTCGTTCCGGAGTACAACCTCGGAGCCATGGAGAACCCGGGCCTGGTCACGTTCACCGAGAGCTACATCTTCCGGTCCAAGGCAACCCACGACGAGTACGAAGCCCGCGCCAACACCATCCTGCACGAGATGGCCCACATGTGGTTCGGCGACCTGGTGACCATGTTCTGGTGGGACGACCTCTGGCTGAAGGAGTCCTTCGCCGACTACATGGGCGCCCTCGCGGTGGCCGAGGCAACCGGCTCCGCCACCTCGTGGGTGAGTTTCGCGAACCGCCGCAAGGCGTGGGCCTACCTCCAGGACCAACTGCCCTCCACCCACCCGATCACCGCTGACATTGTTGATCTGGAAGCAGCCAAGCAGAACTTCGACGGCATTACCTACGCCAAGGGTGCCTCGGTGCTGAAGCAGTTGGTGGCCTACGCCGGCAGCGACGCGTTCTTCGAAGCGGCCCGCGCCTACTTCAGGAACCATGCCTTCGGGAACACCCGACTGGCCGACCTGCTCTCAGCCCTGACCGACGCCACCGGCCAGGACATGACCGGGTGGGCCCAACAGTGGCTCCAGACCTCCGGTGTGCCTTCGCTGGGTGCCGAGGTGACGGTCGACGACGACGGCGCCTACCGCTCCGTAGTGATCCATCAGGAGGCCGTAGACCCGGTCACCGGTGAATCAGCGTTGCGGCCGCACCAGATCCGGCTGGGACTCTACAGTCGGGTCGCCGGGGCCCTCATCCGCACCGGCACCGTCGATGTGCGCATCAACGGTGCTCTCACAGAGGTTCCGGAACTGCGCGGTACGCTCCAACCGGATCTGCTCCTGATCAACGACGACGACCTGACCTACGCGAAGATCCGCTTCGACGACCGCTCCCTGGCGACCCTGCTGAAGAGTGTGGGGCAGCTGGACGAGCCGTTGGCACGCGCGGTGTGCCAGGCCGCACTGTGGTCGAACACCCGTGACGCCGCGCTCTCCGCGGCCGACTATGTCGGCGCTGTCCAGCTGGCTGCGCCCGGCGAGACGGGCGTCGGTGCGTTGCAGGTCATGCTGCGCAACGCGCACTACGCCGTCGAACACTATGCGTCGGCGGAGGGACGCGGGCAGCTCCGGGAGCGGTTGTTCGGCTTTGTGGTGGACGGCCTTCGCGCCGCGCGGCCCGAATCGGACCAGCAGCTGGTCTGGGCACGCGCTGCCGCCGCGCTGGGTCGTCACAGCGACACCCATTCGGACCTCTTCAGAGCGCTGCTGGAAGGACAGGACCGCGTGCCCGGACTCGCCGTCGACGCCGAACTGCGCTGGCTCCTCTGGCAGGCCCTCGCTGCCCAGGCACGTGCGTCCGCAGTGGACCTGGAGGCTGAGCTGGAACGCGACCGCACTGCGGCTGGCAAGGCCGGGTTCACCCGGGCATCCACCTCGGTTCCCGACCCGGCCATCAAGGAGAAGGCGTGGCAGGAAGCGGTGTTTGGCACCCGGCTCTCCAACGAGCTGCTCTCGGCGACGATCGCTGGGTTCGCTGAAGGCCCGGACGAGCTGCGCGCCCCCTACCTGGAACAGTACTTTGCCGAGATTGGGCGGGTGTGGGAAACCAGGGGCATCGAGATGGCCAGCCGGATTGTGCGCGGACTGTTCCCCGGCTCCCAGGACCTTGAGCCAGGGTTGCCAGCAGGGGAACATCGGGTGGTGCGGGCGGCCGATGCGTGGCTGGCGGACCACCACTCGGCCCCTGCCGCCCTGCGGCGGATCGTGCTGGAGGAACGCGACCACCTGCTGCGCTCACTCCGGGCGCAGGAGAAGCAGGCCCGGTAGGGAAAGATCCGGTGCCTAGGGCACCCGGTAAAGCCAGTCGGAGGTGCCGAATTTCTCGTCCACGAGCTGTCCGGCGCGGGCGAGCTCAGCCTCGGTGAAGGTCGAGTCCTGCGCACCGTACCGCGCCTTGAACGTGTCAATCATGACCCTGATGATGTCCTCCCGGCTGCGACCGGTCTGGCGGCGGAGCGGGTCGACCCGTTTCTTGGCGCTCCGCGTGCCCTTGTCGGACAGCTTCTCCTTGCCGATCCGCAGCACCTCGAGCATCTTGTCCGCGTCGATGTCGTAGGACATGGTGACGTGGTGGAGCATTCCGCCATTGCTCAGCCGTTTCTGCGCTGCCCCTCCGATCTTGCCGACGTCGGTGGCGATGTCGTTCAGCGGCTGGTACCAGGCCTCAATGCCGAGCGTCCGGAGGGCCTCCATCACCCAGGCATCCAGGAACGGGTAGGACTCGGCGAAGCTCAGCGAATCCACGAGGGTTTGCGGCAGGTACAGGGAGTAGGTGATGGCGTTACCGTGTTCCATGAACATCGCTCCCCCGCCGCTGACCCGCCGGACCACGCTCACGCCGTGCCGCGCCACCCCGTCAGGATCGACCTCGTTGCGCATCGACTGGAAACTGCCGATCACCACCGACGGCGATTCCCACTCCCAGAACCGGAGGGTCGGGTTGCGACGGCCGTCGCCCACCTCACGGGTCAGCACCTCATCCATGGCGACATGCATCTCGGTGGACAGGGGCGTGGGGGCGATGACATCCCACTGGTGGTCGGACCAGCCGGTAGCCAACCCCAGCGCGCGGCGGACCGCCGTCGCCACCGCCTCCGGGGAAAAGCCGAACAGCTGGGCTGCCGGGTCCAGGCCCTGCGCGACGGCCGCGGTCAGCTCCCCGTGCGTCGCAGCTGCCGGCTGGCCCTCCAGCGCCCGGTTGATGTCGTCGAGCGCCTCATCGGGTTCAAGGAAGAAGTCACCGTTAATTGACACCTTGGTCAGGAAACCGCCGTCAACGGTGAAGTCAGCGGCGACAAGCTTTCCGCCGGGCACCTTGTACTCGCCGTGCAGTTCTCCCGCGGGGAGTGGGCTGGTCATCTGGTGGCTCCTTGGAGGCGTAGTGGGTGGTGAACGAGAAATGGGTCCGGACCACCGAAGTGGTCCGGACCCATCCGGCAGAACTAGGCCGCGGTCGGCGTTACTTCTTGCCGAAGCCCTTGAAGCGGGCGTTGAAGCGCTCCACGCGGCCGGCGGAGTCCATGATCCGCTGCTTGCCGGTGTAGAAAGGGTGCGATTCGGAGGAGATTTCGACCTCGACCAGTGGGTAGGTGTTCCCGTCTTCCCATTCAATGGTCTTCTTGGAGGTCACGGTGGACCGGGTCAGGAATGACTTCTCGGACGCGAGGTCGCGGAAGACAACCGTTGAGTACTTGGGGTGGATATCAGACTTCACAGTGTTACCTTCGTTAGTTGCCTGGATTTGGCCAGGCACAAGGGGGTTGGAAAAGTTGTTTGGCCCGTGGACCAGCAACCTACTCTACCGCACCGCGCGCCTTCGCGGCTAAAAGGCCAACGGTGCGCGTGGCCCGCCTAGCTGAGGCGGCATTCCCAGAACGCGACGGCGCTGGCAGCGGCCACATTGAGCGAATCGACGCCCGCCCGCATCGGGATCTGCACGCTCTGGTCGGCGAGGTCCAGGGTCGCCTGGGTGAGCCCGTCGCCCTCGGTGCCGAGGACCAGGGCCAGCCGCTCGTGGCGTGCCGCGCTGAGCTCGTCGAGGTCCACGGACCGCTCCCCCAACGCCAGCCCCGCAACCACAAACCCGGCGTCCTGCAAGTCGGCGAGCTGGGTTGGCCAGTCGGTCAGCCGCACCCAGGGCACCTGGAAAACGACGCCCATACTGACCCGGATCGCCCTCCGGTACAGCGGGTCGGCACACCGGGGACTGATCAAGACGGCGTCGACGCCGAGCGCCGCAGCGGAACGGAAGATGGCACCGAGGTTGGTGTGGTCGACGATGTCCTCCAGGACCGCGATCCGGCGGGCTCCGTTCAGGACGTCGGCAAGCGCCAGCGGGCGTGGCCGGTCCATGGCGGCCAGGGCCCCGCGGTGAAGATGGAAGCCGGTGATCTGCTCAAGGATGTGCTCGGTCCCGACGTACGCCGGGACGTCCGGGAAACTGTCCAGCAGGTCCTGCAGGTCGGGCAGCCACTTGTCGGTGAGGAAGAAGGACCGCGGCGTGTGGCCGGCGTCGACCGCGCGGCGAAGCACCTTGGTGCTTTCGGCGATGTAGAGACCCTCGGCAGGCTCCCTGCGACGGCGCAGCTGGGTGTCGGTGAGCGAGGTGTAATCCGACACCCGCGGGTCGGCCGGGTCAACGAGCCGGTGGATGCTCATCCGATCACCAACCGCGCAACCATGATGTACAGGGCCACCAGTCCGAGCGCCACGATGATGGAGCGCAACACCACCGGCCGCAACCGGCGGCCGATCAGCGCGCCCAGGAACCCGCCAATCAGCGAGCTGACCGCGATGACCAGCACCACCCACCAGTTGATCCGGTCAAAGGCGAAGAGCATGTAGGAGATTCCCGCCACCACGTTCACAGCCAGTACCAGCAGGTTCTTCACCGCCGTGGCATTCTGGATGGTTCCGTGGAGGAAGATCCCCAGAATGCCCACCAGCAGGATCCCCTGCGCAGCCACGAAGTACCCGCCGTAGACGCCAGCCAGGTACACCAGGATGGTCAGTCCGACGGGGTGCGAACCGGTGGATTCTCGGCGTTCCGCCCGGAGGAGGACCCGTCGTTGCAAGGCGGGCTGAAAAATCACGAAGCCGAGGGCGATGATGATCAGCACCGGTGCGGCGAATTCGAACACCTGCTCCGGGAGATTCAGCAGCAGTGCCGCCCCGGTGATGCCGCCCAGGATTGAGGCGGGCAGGAGGCGCAGGATGGTCGAGCGGAGGCCAGCGAGTTCCCGGCGGTACCCCCAGGTGCCCGAGACGCCGCCGGCAATCAGCCCCATCGCATTGCTGATCGTGGCAGTCACCGGCGCAAACCCCAGGGCGAGCAACACGGGGAAGGTCACGAGGGTGCCGGAGCCGACCACCGAGTTGATGGCGCCCGCCCACAGCCCGGCGACAAAGATCAGGGCGCCCTGCAATAGTTCCATCAGCAGGTTCCCTGGATATCAGGCGCTGACGCGGGCGACAGCCGTGTAGCGGCCGTCCTGCTGGCGGACGTCCAAGGGCACGTCGAACGCCGCGCTGAGATGCTCCTCGGTGAACACGGTGTCGATGGGGCCGGACGCCACGATCCCGCCGTCGCGCATCAGCATGGCGTGGGTGAACCCCGGAGGCACCTCTTCCAGGTGGTGGGTCACCAGGATCATGACGGGTGCTTCCTCGTCCTGCGCCAGGGTGGTGAGGCGGCTGATCAGGTCTTCCCGGCCGGCGAGGTCGAGTCCTGCGCCGGGCTCGTCCAACAGCAACAGTTCGGGGTCGGTCATCAGGGCACGGGCGATCTGGACCCGTTTGCGCTCCCCCTCACTGAGGGAGGAAAACTTGCGGTTCATGAAGGTCGACATGCCCCACGTGTCGAGAAGGGCGAAGGCCCGGCGCGCGTCCTGCTTCTCGTACTGCTCCCGCCACCGGCCGGTTACGCCGTAGGAGGCGGTAACGACCACGTTCAGCACCGTTTCGTGCTCGGGAATCTGTGCGGCGAGGGCCGCGGAGGCGAGCCCGATGCGTGGCCGTAGTTCAAACACGTCAACGGCACCGAGTACTTCATCGAGAATGCCTGCCACTCCGGTGGTGGGGTGGATCCGCGCTCCGGCCACCTGCAGCAAAGTGGTCTTGCCGGCACCATTGGGACCCATGATCACCCAGCGTTCGCCCTCCTTGACCTGCCAGTCCACACTGTCCAACAGCTTCTTACCGCCCCGGACAAGGCTTACCCCAGCTAACTCAAGAACATCACTCATAGCACTAGACATTAGGCCAACTGCCGGGGCAAACGCGAAACGGCTCACCCGTCACCGGATGGGTCCCGTGGACGGCGCCGTCGCCGGGCAACGATTTCGGACGCCGCCCGGCGCATGCCCATAATGACTAAAGGAAGCGGACGGCGATCCGGCTGCACGACGATTAGTGAAAGCTGAGGAATATGCCCAGGGAATTCGGTGTGGTCAGTTACGGCATGGAACTCGCGGATGACTTCCTGATCGCCGTGCAGGGCGCGGTGCAGGAGACCGGAGCGCAGATCGTCGAGTTGGAGAACGCCGACGAGTCCCGTTTCCAGGCGTCCACCCTCCTGGTTTCCTTCGACGGCACCGCAACAGAGCTCCGCACAGCGGTGCAGTCCCGGGTCACCGGCGGCCACGGGTGCGCCGTCGTTCCACCGGCATTGCTGGCGGAGGGCCGGAAACTGCTCATCATGGACGTTGACTCCACCCTGATCCGTCAGGAGGTCATCGAGCTGCTCGCTGCGCACGCCGGGCGTCAGGCCGAGGTCGCGGCGGTCACCGAGGCGGCAATGCGCGGGGACATCGACTTCACCCAGAGCCTGCGCTCACGGGTGGCGGTGCTCAAGGGACTTCCCGCCAGCGTCCTCACCGATGTGGGGGCAACCATCGAACTCAGCGATGGCGCGGCGGAGCTGGTGCGGCACTATCTGGCCTCAGGGCACGCCGTCGCCGCTGTTTCGGGCGGGTTCACCCAGCTGCTGGATCCCCTCGCCGCGCAGCTCTGCCTGACGTTCGCCGAGGCCAACCTGTTGGGAATCAGTGCCGACGGGTACCTCACCGGTGAGGTGGTGGGCCCCGTGGTGGACCGTGCGGCGAAGGAGCGTTCCCTGCGGCGCTGGGCTGCTGAGGCGGGTGTTCCGGTGGATCGGACCATCGCCGTCGGCGACGGAGCGAATGACCTGGACATGCTCACGGCGGCCGGACTGGGCGTGGCGTTCAACGCGAAGCCCGCGGTGCGGGCCGCCGCGGACGCATCCATCGATCTGCCCTACCTGGACGTGGTCAAGTACTTCAGCAGGCACTGACCTGATCCCCACTGCCCCCGGGAGTCGATCCGGGGGCGGTGAGCGAACCGGTTACCTGGTGAAGTATTCGTGACCGCCGACGTACTCGGTGTGGCCGTTGGGCACATCCGCGGTGGCCATTTTCGCGATTTCGGCAGCAAACTCGGCGACTGAGTAGAGCTTCCCTGCCTGCTCGCGGCGTGCCTCGATAGCCCCCGGGGTGGCCCGGTCGAGCAGGGTGGCGGTGACAGTGCCCTCGATCATGTCGCCGGAGACCACCACAAGGGTGATGCCCTTGGCTTCCAGCTCGGGGAGAAGCTCGCGGAGCGCGTCCTCGCCGGCACGCTTGCTGCGGGCAACGGCCTCGTAGGCTGCCATGGTGGGGACTTCATTGATGAAGTGCGCCTGGTGGCTGGTGATGAAAACCACCCGCGACCCTGCAGGCATGACCTCCATCGCGGCGCGCAGCATGTTGACCTGGGCATCGCGGTTGAGTTTCAGGGCGTAGTCTTCCTCGACCCCCGATTCCATCCCGCCGGACGCGTTGAGGACCAGCAGGCCTAGCCCGCCGAAGTTGTCGACGGCTGCCTGGATCAGCGCTGCCGACCCCTCAGCGGTGGTGAGGTCGGCGCCCACGGCGACGGCCTTGCCCCCGGCAGCCTCGATCCCGGCCACCACCTTCGCAGCGCGGGGTGCCTTCTGGCGGTAGTTCACGACGACGGCGGCACCCTCGTCGGCGAGCAGTTTCGCGACATCAGCCCCGATTCCCCGTGATGATCCAGTAACGATTGCGGTTGTGCCGGTCAGCGCAGCCATGGGTACTCCTTAGGTTTGATGAATGAGGTGAAGATGCCGCACGGGGTTCTCACACGGCGCTAGTGGCCCATGCCCAGACCGCCGTCAACCGGGATGACGGCACCGGAGATGTAGCCGGCGTCGTCGCTGGCTATCCACTTCACCACGTTGGCTACCTCAGTGGGCTCGGCGAAGCGGCGGGCAGGGATCGTCGCGAGATAATTCTTGCGGGTGTCCTCAGGCAGTTCGGCGGTCATGTCGGTGTTGATGAAACCTGGGGCCACGACATTGGCGGTGATCCCCCGCGAGCCGAGCTCCCGGGTGAGCGAGCGGGCGATGCCGATCAGGCCCGCCTTGGAGGCCGAGTAATTGATCTGGCCTGGTGCGCCGTACAGGCCCGTGACGGAGGAGATCAGGACCACGCGGCCCTTGCGAAGCCGGATCATGCCCTTCGACGCGCGCTTGATGACGCGGAAAGCACCGGTGAGGTTGGTGTCGATGACGTCGGTGAAGTCGGACTCGCTCATCCGCATCAGCAGGGTGTCGCGGGTGATCCCGGCATTGGCGACGAGCACCTCAACCGGACCGTGGGCTTCCTCGACGGCGGAGAACGCCGCATCAACCTGGTCCTCGCTGGTGACGTCGGCCTTGACGCCCAGCATGCCCTCGGGAACGTCGCCGCTGCGGTAGGTGATGGCCACCCGGTCGCCGTTCTCGACAAAGGCCTGCGCAATGGCGAGCCCGATGCCGCGGTTGCCTCCGGTTACCAAAACACTGCGTCCCTGTTCGGCGTCTGCCACGGAATCCTCCAAAATCATTGCTCCAACTATCCCTGCCGATCCTAGCTGGCGCCCACGCAACCGCAAGTTTGCGGCAGGAGGGAACCTTTGGTGTCGCTGGGGCTTTTAACAACTGGAGCACTGGGTGAGACAATTGAGAAGTCCCTTGGAGTGTGATGAGCAAGCAGATCCGGCACGGCGCTGACGTACACAGTATTACTGACGCGCGAACCCCTCATAGTGACGAAGTCCGCGGGCGGATGATCAAGTACTCCATTTCGATGGGGATCCGCCTGGTGTGTCTCGTTCTGGTGTTCTTCGTCGAGGGTTGGCTGCAGTGGGTGGTCATCGCGGGCGCGGTTGTCCTCCCCTACTTCGCCGTGATCTTCGCCAACGGAGGATCCGACACAAGCGACATCCCGCACAGCCAGTCCCTCATTGACAATGTGCCGCTCCCAGCGCTTGAGCCCATGGCTCCGGCCCCGGTGGAGCCTGCCGACGATGTGCTGCAGGGCGAGATTATCGACGACGACATCGATCCCACTGCCATCCAGGACGCTGACCGTGAGTACATCGACCGTGAGTACATCGACCGTGACAAGGGCCGACCCACCGCATGAACCTTCTTGACCAGCTGCAGCAGCTCAACCCTGCCCCGGACGAGCGGCCCGCGGAGGCTGTCTGCTCGCGCAAGGCCTGCCGCCTGCCGGCTGCCTGGCAGCTGCTCTGGAACAACCCCAAAATCCACACCCCAGACCGCCGCAAGACCTGGGTGGCCTGTGCCGACCACCGGGACTGGCTTGAGGACTACCTACAGACCCGTGGTCTGTGGAAGGAGACCCTTCCCCTGGCTGGGTCCCACCCGGAGGGGAACCCTTCACAAGGCACGGCATCGGGAGGAAGCAGCCCCGCTGACAGCACCACCGGAGAAAGTGCCACCGGAGAAAGCACCAACGCAGAGAGCGCCACCGCGGACAACACCACCGGAGCAAGTGCCACTGCAGAGAGTGCCACGGCGGAAAATTCTACTGGCGGGAACACGGACTAGATGTATCGGTTCCTTATCTCACCCCGCTGGCTCGGTTGGCTGGCGCTCGTGACTGTCCTGGCCCTCGCCTGCGGTGCGCTCGGCATGTGGCAGTTGGACCGTCGGGATCAGCTGGCTGACACGATCGAGCGGATCGAGGCCAACTACGATCAGCCGGCGGTGCCCTATGCTGCTGGGTCCGCTGATTTCAGGTCCTTCGACCCGGCGGAGGAGTGGCTGCCCCTTGAGCTGACCGGCACCTATGACACGGCCAACCAGCTTGTGGTCCGTAACCGCCCCTTCAGCGGGCGGCCGGGCTACGAGGTGCTGGTGCCACTGCAGCTCCCCGACGGGTCAGCCGTGGTCATCAACCGGGGCTGGCTTCCCATCGGCAACGATGAGGCGGGACGTCCCGACGCTTTCCCGCAACCGCCAGAGGGTGAAGTGACGGTGACCGCCAGGATCAAACCCGGTGAGCCAGAGCTGAATCGCGGCGCGCCCGACGGCCAGATCCCGTCGATTGACCTCACCCGGTACCAGGAGGTGGTCGGCTACGACCTGCAGACCGGTGCTTACGGCCTGATGTCGGCAGAGAGTCCCAGCCCCGCGACGTCGCCCCAGATCTTCCCCCGTCCCTACCTGGACTCCGGACCACACCTGTCCTACTCGATGCAGTGGTTTGCGTTCGGCGCCCTCCTCTTCGTCGGCTTCGGCTACGCCGCCCGACAGCAGCAGCGTTCCGATGAGGAAGACCTGGCGGAAGCCAACGGCACCGTGCAGGCCGCGCCAGTCAGGCGACAGCGCCGGCCGACCGCCGAGGAAGAAGAGGACGCCTATCTCGACGCGCGCGGCTACTAGCGGACGGCTTCCAGGTCGGTTGCAGCCAGCTCCGCCGTAGTCACGCTAGCTGTAGTCACGCTCCCAGTAGCCAGGCTCGCAAGAACCCGGCCCGCACTCTCTAGGCCATCGTTCTAGGCCATCGTCACCAGGTCGAGGTAATCGTCGCTCCACAGGTCCTCGACGCCGTCGGGCAGCAGGACCACCCGCTCCGGGTTCAGTGCTTCCACTGCCCCCTCGTCGTGGCTGACCAGGACGACGGCGCCGCTGTAGTTGCGGAGTGCATCGAGAATTTCGGCGCGGCTCGCGGGGTCGAGGTTGTTGGTCGGTTCATCGAGGAGCAGGACATTCGCTGACGACGCGACGATCGTGGCCAGGGCCAGTCTCGTCTTCTCACCACCGGAAAGCACGCCCGCAGGCTTGTCGACGTCGTCACCCGTGAACAGGAACGACCCGAGAACACCACGGACCTCCGCGTCTTTCATGTCCGGCGCCGACGAGCGCATGTTCTCCAGCACGGTCCGCTCGGTATCGAGGGTTTCGTGCTCCTGGGCGTAGTAGCCCACCTTCAGGCCGTGGCCGGGGATGACCTCGCCGGTATCGGGCTTGTCAACGCCCGCCAGCATCCGCAGCAGGGTGGTTTTGCCTGCACCGTTGAGTCCGAGGATCACGACCTTCGATCCCCTGTCGATGGCCAGGTCGACGTCGGTGAAGATCTCCAGTGACCCGTAGGACTTGCTGAGACCCTCAGCGGTCATCGGCGTCTTGCCACACGGCGAGGGTTCGGGGAAGCGCAGGGCGGCGACGCGGTCCTGCGCACGCACCGCTTCCAGCCCGCCAAGGAGACGTTCGGCGCGCTTCGCCATGTTCTGCGCGGCGACGGCCTTGGTGGCCTTCGCGCGCATCTTGTTGGCCTGATCCATGAGAACCTGGGCCTTCTTCTCCGTGTTGGCACGCTCACGCTTCCGCGCGCGCTCGTCTGTTTCACGCTGCTGCAGGTAGCGCTTCCAGCCGATGTTGTAGATGTCGATCGTGGCGCGGTTGGCGTCCAGGTGGAATACCTTGTTCACCGTCGCCTCCAGGAGGTCCACATCGTGGCTGATCACGATCAGTCCACCCTGGTGGTTCTTCAGGAATTCCCGCAGCCAGGTGATGGAATCGGCGTCGAGGTGGTTGGTGGGCTCATCGAGGAGCATCGTCTCGGCACCCGAATAGAGAATGCGCGCCAGCTCGACACGACGGCGCTGGCCACCGGAAAGGGTGCTCAAGGACTGGTTGAGGATCCGGTCCGGGAGGGCAAGGTTGGAGGAGATGGCAGCAGCTTCGGCTTCTGCCGCGTAGCCGCCGTGGGCGAGGAACTCCGCCTCAATCCGGTCGTAGCGGGCCATGGCCTTGTCACGCACCGCGTTGTTCTCGCTGGCCATGTCTTCCTGGGCCGCGCGGAGCTTGGTGACGACGACGTCCAGGTTGCGGGCGGACAGGATGCGGTCGCGTGCCAGCTGGGCCATGTCCGGGGTGCGCGGATCCTGGGGCAGGTAACCGATCTCACCCTTGCGGCTGACGGTGCCGCCGGCGGGCAGCCCCTCCCCCGCCATGACGCGGGTGAGTGTGGTCTTACCGGCACCGTTGCGCCCCACCAGGCCAATCTTGTCCCCGCGGTCAACACGGAATGACACCGCATCCATGAGCAGGCGTGCTCCCGCGCGCAGCTCTAAGTTCGAGACGGTAATCAATTACGTGGCCTTTCAATGGACGGGTCCGCACCATCGGATGGTTGCTGGATGCCTAGTTTTGTAGGAAACCTACAAGCGAATTTGGATCCGGGGGCACTAATCTCAGTAAGTGACGGCAAGCTGTTGTCGATAACTAACAGAAAGAGCCATCATGCGTCTGAAGAATCAGGTTCCGGCGGCCGCCGCTGTGGATACTCCCACTCACGCCAGGCGCCGCTGGAATGCCACGGATCTTTCGCTGATCGCGGTCTTCGCGGCCTTGGTGGCCGCTCTTGCAATCCTACCCGCTATCCCCGTCGGCCCGCTCGGTGTGCCGCTGACCCTCCAGACCCTCGCCGTCATGGTCACGGGAATTGTCCTCGGCCCGGGCCGAGGATTCGCGGCGGTGGCCCTGTATCTGGTCGTCGGACTGGCCGGACTTCCCATTTTCAGCGGCTTCAGCGGGGGTGTCGGGGTTCTCGCGGGCCCGTCCGCCGGGTACCTGCTGGCCTTTCCCCTTGCCGCGCTGGTCGCCGGTTTCCTGGCACGACTGGTGCTGGCCAGGGTCCAAAGGTTCCGGTACGCAGCTCTTTTCGCGGCCTGCCTGGTCAGCAGCCTGCTGGTCATCCATCCCCTCGGTATTGCGGGTCTGATGATCAACGGAAAGCTGGATCTGATGGCAGCCGTCGCCGCCGACGTCATCTATTTGCCCGGCGATGTGCTGAAAAACCTGGTCGCCGCGGCCATCGGGCTGAGCGTGCACCGTGCGTTCCCCCGGTTGATCGGTACCGGTCGGCGCCCGGTAACCGCCGCCGGGACTGCTTCCTGAGCGGGCGGTCGCACCGGATAAAACCATGATTGTCTTTGAGGGTGCCGCGGTCAGCGTCACGGGACCGGAGGGTGAGCGCCGGATCCTGGCGCCCCTTAACCTCAGTCTCACCGAGCGTCGGATCGCGGTGATCGGTGCCAATGGGTCGGGTAAATCCACCCTGCTGAAGCTCATCAACGGCCTGGTCCCCCCTACGGCCGGACGGGTGGCGGTGGAGGGACTCGACACGGTCAAGGCCGGCCGGGCGGTCCGCCAGCGCGTCGGGTTCGTCTTCACCGATCCCCTGTCGCAACTCGTGATGCCCACGGGACTCGAAGACGTGGAGCTGTCGTTGCGCGCCCGTCTCCGGAACCCCACCGAACGACGGACCGCCGCCCTGGCTGTCCTGGAGCGCCTGGGGCTGGCGTCCCTGGCCGAGCAGAGTATCTATGACCTTTCGGGTGGTGAGCGGCAGCTGATGGCACTGGCTGCCGTCCTCGCCGTCGACCCCGGCATCCTTGTGGCCGACGAACCCACCACCCTCCTGGACCTGCGCAATGAGCGCCGGGTCCGGCGGCTGTTCAGCGGCCTCGACCAGCAGCTGGTCTTCACGACGCATGACCTGGAGTTCGCGGGCGACAGCGACCGGGTTTTAGTGATCGACGACGGACGACTGGTGTTCGACGGCGCTCCCCGCACCGCCATCGACCACTACCGCCGCCTGCACCTGGACGCGGAAGCGCTGCCGGGAGACGACCGGTGAGGGGCCACGGAAGCCTGTTGGGCACCTACGTGGAGGGTGACTCGCGGCTGCACCGCGCTCCTCTATGGTCGAAGGGCCTCGCCGTCCTGCTCCTGTCGACGGGCGTACTGCTGGCCAATCGTCCCGCGGTCACCGGGGCGGCCCTGGTGCTGGTCGTCGTCGGGTATCTGGTGGGTGCTCGGCTGGCGCCGGTGCACCTGTGGCGGCCGTTGGCCCCGGTCTGGCCGATGCTGGTCATCCTCGGCGGGTACCAGGTGATCGTCAACGGCCCTGCGCCGGCGGTGCTGCTCGTGGGGAACATTGCCACCTGTCTCCTGGCTGCCCGCCTGCTCACCCTGACCACCGAGGGGCAGCGTCTGCTGGATGGGCTGGTAACCCTTGCCGTCCCGTTCCGCCGGGTGGGAGCAGATCCGGAGCGGTTTGGGCTGACCCTTGCCCTCATGACCCGCAGCATTCCCTACCTTGTCGGCTCGGTCGCTGACGTCCGGGACGCGGCGAGGGCGCGCGGCCTGGAGCGGAACCCGCGGGCCCTGGTCATCCCGGTGGTCATCGGCGCGGTCGCCTACGCGCACCAGACCGGTGAAGCGCTGGCTGCCCGCGGGCTTGGCGAGTCCGGCCCGGAGGATGGCTAACGCACCAGGAAACGGCGACCGCAGTGAAAATGGCAGCCGCAGAACGGCCGGCACAGCAGAAAAACGGCAGCCGCACCAGAAATATCTGGTGCGGCTGCCGTTTTACACTGCGGACTACCGGATCGCCCTGTCCTGAATACTGCGCCGTCCTAAATACTGCGTTGTCTTGAATCCTGCGCTGTCCTAGACCTAGATGTTGAACCCGAGGGCCCGCATCTGGTCGCGGCCGTCCTCGGTGATCTTCTCGGGACCCCAGGGCGGCATCCACACCCAGTTCAGACGCCAGTCGTCGACGACCCCGTCGAGCGACTGCCCCACCTGCTCCTCGATGACGTCCGTCAGCGGGCAGGCCGCCGTCGTGAGCGTCATGTCGATCAGGAGGGCGCCGTCGTCGGCGTACTTGAGCCCGTAGAGGAGGCCCAGGTCGACGATGTTGACGCCCAGCTCGGGGTCAATCACGTCCTTGAGGGCTTCCTCGACGTCGTCTATCGCGGTCTGTCCCGCGTTCACTTCACTCATTGTTGTCTACCTTCTCGAAGCGTCACCGAGCTCACTACCAACGAACCTAGGCGCCGGCCGGGGCAGCAGCTGAAGCCGGGGCGGGGGTTCCGAAGCGGTCGTAGCCTTCGGCCTCAAGCCGGTCGGCCAGCTCGGGGCCACCCTGCTCGGCGATCCTGCCGTCGACGAACACGTGCACAAAGTCAGGCTTGATGTAGCGCAGGATCCGTGTGTAGTGGGTAATCAACAGGGTACCCATTCCGCCCTTGGAGTGCTCGCGGTTGACGCCCTCTGAAACCACTTTGAGCGCGTCGACGTCGAGGCCGGAGTCGGTCTCGTCGAGGATGGCGAAGCGGGGCTTGAAGAGCTCGAGCTGGAGGATCTCGACGCGCTTCTTCTCGCCGCCGGAGAAGCCCTCGTTGACGTTGCGCTGGGCGAAGTCGGCGTCGATGCGCAGCTGCGACATCGCTTCCTTGACGTCCTTGGTCCAGTGGCGCAGGCTCGGGGCCTTGCCGTCCAGGGCGGTCTTCGCGGTGCGCAGGAAGTTGGTCATGGTCACGCCGGGCACCTCAACGGGGTACTGCATGGCCAGGAAGAGGCCTGCGCGGGCACGCTCGTCGACGCTCATGTCGAGGACGTCCTCACCGTCGAGGGTGATGGATCCGCTGTCCACGAGGTACCGGGGGTGGCCGGCGATCGTGGAGGCGAGGGTTGACTTGCCGGAACCGTTGGGCCCCATGATGGCGTGGGACTCGCCGGTGTTGATGGTCAGGCTGACGCCTTTGAGGATCTGCTTCCGGGCCCCCTGCTCCGTCTCGATGCTGACGTGGAGGTCCTTGATTTCAAGGGTGGACATCTGTGGTTCTCCTTCGCGCCCTGCGTGGCAGGGAGTGCAATGTGGGTTAGACCGTGGTGGTCGAAAGTGTGTGGGTGGCTAACCGAGGTCAGGGACAGCGGCACCGTTGGTGACGGTGCTGATGTCCACGTAGACCTCGTCGCCGTGGATTTCCAGGGCAAACACCGGGACGGGTTCGTAGGCTGGCAGCTGCAGCGGGGCACCGCTGCGCAGGTCGAACTGCGACCCGTGGCCCCAGCACTCGATGACGCACCCCTCGACGTCGCCCTCGGAGAGGGAGATGTCGGCGTGGGAGCAGGTGTCTCCGAGGGCGTGGATGGCGCCCTCGGAGTCCTTCACCACTGCCACCGGGTAGTCGTCGATCAGGATGCGCAGGGCCTGCCGGACCTCAATGTCGTTGACATTGCAGACCAGCTCGCCCTTCGGTGCGTCGGCCATTAGATGTTTCCTGCCGCGAGTTCCCGCTCGACGGCGTCGGTGAGCCGTTCCTCGAGCTCTGGCACCTTGATCTGCTGGATGACCTCGTTGAGGAACCCGCGGACCACCAGCCGGCGGGCGGTCTTCTCGTCGATGCCGCGTGCCATCAGGTAGAACAGGTGCTCGTCGTCGAACCGGCCGGTGGCGCTGGCGTGGCCGGCACCCTCGATGAGCCCGGTCTCGATCTCCAGGTTGGGGACCGAGTCGGAGCGCGTGCCGTCGGTCAACAGGAGGTTACGGTTCGTCTCGTACGTGTCCGTTCCCTCGGCCGCCTTGCGGATCAGCACGTCGCCGACCCACACGGTGTGGGCGTCCTGGCCCTGCAGTGCGCCCTTGTACGTGACACGGGATTTGCAGTTCGGTACGGCGTGGTCCACCAGGAGCCGCTGCTCCAGGTGCTGGCCGGCGTCGGCGAAGTACAGTCCGTACATTTCCACCTCGGACCCGGGTCCGGTGAAGAGCGACGACGGGGTCATCCGCACCAGGTCTCCGCCGAGGCTGACCACCACGTGCTTGAACTTTGCGTTCCGACCGATTTTGGCCTGCTGGGTGGAGGCGTGAACGGCGTCGTCGTCCCATTCCTGCACGCTGACTACCGTGAGCTCGGCCCCGTCTCCGACGACGATCTCGACGTTCTGCGCGAGGGTGGTTTTCCCGTGATGGTCCAGGACCACCACTGCCTTCGAGAAGCGTTCCGCGTTGATGATCAGGTGCTGCGCGGCCGGAGCCTCGTCGACACCGTTGATGCTGATCTTTACGTCGGCGTCGGCAATGGTCTCCACCGGAATGGTCACCACTGTCGCCTCGGTGAACGCCTCCCAGGCCGCAGCCGACACCCGGTCGTCGGGAACGGACGCGGAGCCGATCCGCGAGTCGTCCCGACCGACCGTCTCAACGGTGACGTTGGTGGCACCCGTCACGTCAACAGTGGGTCCCGCGCCGGTCAGCGGCTGGTTGTGCAGGCCGCGCAGACGCTTCAGCGGCGTGAACCGCCAGTCCTCTTCCCGGCCATTCAGTGGCGCAAAGTCGGCCAGCTTGTAGGACTTCAGACGTTCCCCGCGGGACGCCTCCGGGATGACCGGGGCGTCGCCGTGGCTATGCTTCTTGGCGCCGTGCTGCACAGTCCCTTCGTTGAAGGGGGAAAGGTTCTCCCCTTCCTCGGTGAAACCGTCGATGGCAATTTTCTCTGCGGACGCTGGTGCGTCCAGCTGGGTAGCTTCAGCCATGTGTTAGCCCACGGCCCCTTCCATCTGGAGTTCGATCAGGCGGTTCAGTTCTAGTGCGTACTCCATGGGGAGCTCACGGGCGATCGGCTCGATGAATCCGCGCACGATCATTGCCATGGCCTCATCCTCGGGCATGCCGCGGGACATCAGGTAGAACAGCTGTTCCTCGCTGACCCGCGAGACGGTTGCCTCGTGGCCCATCGTGACGTCGTCCTCACGGATGTCCACGTATGGGTACGTGTCCGACCGCGAGATCGTGTCGACCAGCAGAGCGTCGCACCGCACGGTGTTCGCCGAATGCTTGGCACCCTCGCGAACCTGGACCAGGCCGCGGTAGGCGGCTCGCCCACCACCCCGGGCAACCGACTTGGAAATGATCGATGACTTGGTGTTCGGCGCGATGTGCACCATCTTCGACCCGGTGTCCTGGTGCTGGCCCTCGCCGGCAAACGCGATCGACAGGGTCTCGCCCTTGGCATGCTCGCCGACCAGGTACACGGCCGGGTACTTCATGGTGACCTTCGAGCCGATGTTGCCGTCGACCCACTCCATGGTGGCGCCCTCGTGGGCGATGGCCCGCTTGGTGACCAGGTTGTACACGTTGTTCGACCAGTTCTGGATGGTGGTGTATCGGACGCGGGCGTCCTTCTTCACCACGATCTCGACGACGGCCGAGTGCAGGGAGTCCGACGTGTAGATCGGGGCGGTGCAGCCCTCGATGTAGTGCACGTAGGAACCCTCGTCGGCAATGATGAGGGTGCGCTCGAACTGGCCCATGTTCTCGGTGTTGATGCGGAAGTAGGCCTGCAGCGGGATTTCGACGTGTACGCCGGGTGGCACGTAGACGAAAGAGCCGCCGGACCAGACCGCGGTGTTCAGCGAGGCGAACTTGTTGTCGCCCACCGGGATGATGGAGCCGAAGTACTCCTCAAAGAACTCGGGGTGTTCCTTCAACGCGGTGTCGGTGTCCATGAAGATGACACCCTGGCGTTCGAGTTCCTCGTTGATCTGGTGGTAGACCACCTCGGACTCGTACTGGGCTGCCACGCCGGAAACGAGGCGGTTACGCTCGGCCTCGGGAATCCCGAGCTTCTCGTAGGTGTTCTTGATGTCCTCCGGGAGTTCCTCCCAGCTGCCAGCCTGCTTCTCCGTGGAACGCACGAAGTACTTGATGTTGTCGAAGTCGATGCCCGACAGGTCGGCACCCCATGCGGGCATGGGCTTCCGGTCGAAGTACTTCAGGCCCTTCAGCCGCAGGTCGAGCATCCATTCTGGCTCGTCCTTCTTGGCCGAAATGTCGCGGACCACCTCTTCGCTGAGTCCACGCTTGGCGTTGGCACCGACGTCGTTCTTGTCGGACCAACCGAAGGCATAGTTACCGATGCCTTCGAGCTCGGGGTTGCGCTCCAGGATGTCGCTGATTACTGCTTCCGGAACGGCTGCCTCTGCCATTGTCTTCTGGTCTACTTGATCCGTCATCACGGCCTTTCTTGCTGATGGGTGGATACGGTCGGTTCTAGCTCGGAGGTGTCAGCTCCGGCGGGGGCAGGTGTAACCCGGCCCACGGGAATATGGGTGGTGCAGACGTGGCCGCCGCGGGCGAGCGTCGACAGCCGCCGTACATCGACGCCGAGCAGCCGGGAGAACACTTCGGTCTCCTGATCGCAGAACGACGGGAATTCGGCGGCCAGCTCCTGGACGGGGCAGTGCCCCTGGCAGAGCTGGACGGCCAGCATGGCAGCGTTGGGGGCGTTCCGGCCCACGACCGTGGTCGACCCGACAAAACCGTCGGTGGTCAGGGCGCTGGCCAGGGCACGCGCCCGGTCTTCGAGGTCCGGGCCTGCGGCTTCCACCAGGGGACGGTACCGGGACTCCATTTCGGCGAACCGGGTGCGGGCGAACTGCTCGACGGCGTCCGGGCCGGCCACGTCCTGCAACTGTGTGAGTGCGGCCTTGGCGATGGAAAGGTAGTCGGTGCCGAGCTCGGTCTGCCCACGCTGGCTCAGGACGTAGAGCCGGGCGGGACGGCCGGCGCCGGAGGACGGATTACCGACGAGTTTCACTTCGATGAGCTGCTTGCGGGACAGGGCGTCAAGATGGCGTCGGACCGCTGCGGGGGTGAAGCCGAGGCGTTCGCCGAGTTCGGCGGCGCTGACGGGTCCGTGCTCCAGGACCGCTGCCAGGACCTTGCTGCGGGTCCGGTCTTCTGCGTCGGAGGGGCGGGGCATCACGGACCGGGAACCGGCTGGGCGTGCTGGAGCCGGATAGGTATTGGCTGGCTGTATCTGGCTCATTTCGCCTCCTCTGGAATCCGGCCTCGTCGGGAGCCACAGAAATTTCTGTGTCCATTTAATAGACAACACAATCATGTCCTAATCTGTTCCCTACTGCCAGTAAGGTGAGGCTACCCAGCGCGCCGCTCGCAGGATGGGCACCTGTACTACATGCCGTAGAATAATTGAGTGCCAAACCCGTCTCCCGCGCTTGAAGTCACAGCGCTCGTCAAGGACTTTGGACCCGTATCGGCGCTCGACGGCAAAATGGTCAGGGTGCTCGACGGCGTCCACCTTCGAGCCTACCCCGGGCAGGTGACGGCCCTCCTGGGCGCCAACGGTGCCGGCAAGACCACCACCCTTGAATGCGCGCAGGGTCTGCAACGCCCTAACGGTGGGACCGTCAGGTTGCTGGGGGAAGACCCATTCAACGCCGGGGCGGCACTGCGCAGCAGGGTGGGGGTCATGCTGCAGGAGGGCGGGCTTCCGCCGTCGGCCCGACCGTTGGCCCTGTTGAACCACGTGGCGGCCATGTATGGCTCGCCGAGGCCCGTCGCTGAACTGGCCGGCCGGCTGGGCATCAATTCCTACGCCGGCACCGGCATCCGGCGGCTATCCGGCGGTCAGAAGCAGCGGCTCGCCTTGGCCTGCGCGCTGATCGGCAACCCCGAAGTGCTGTTCCTTGATGAGCCGAGCGCTGGCCTGGATCCGCAGTCACGCACCATCGTCTTCGACCTGATCCGCGAACTCCGCGCCGAGGGGTTGGCCATCATCCTCACCACCCACCTGCTCGACGACGCCCAGAAGCTCGCCGACTACGTCTATATTCTCGACGGCGGCCGGACGGTGACCCACGGCACGGTGGCCGACCTGACCGCCGACGACGCTGGGGACACCTACCGTGACCTGCGATTCCAGGCCGTCCCCAGCCTGGACCTCCCGGCAGCAGCGTTTCCAGCACTCACCCTGCGGGAAACCGAGCCGGGACGGTATTCGGTGGCCGGCTGCTTCACCCCTGCCGACCTGACGGCGCTGGCGCGGTGGTGGGAAGACGCCGGAATTCTGCCGGTCGCCATCACCATGGAGCCACGCTCCCTGGAAGACGTGTTCCTTGACATCTCCGGACGGGAAATCCGATGAGTACGGCCGCTCCCCTGACCAAACGGATCCTCCTTCAGGGCCGCTACGAGGCGCTGGCCATGCTCCGCAACGGTGAGCAGCTGGTCCTCGCCATCGCCCTCCCACTGCTGGGGCTGGTGGTACTGGTCCTCACCCCGTTCCTCGACGGAATGGCATCGAGCCGAATCGACGCCGCAACCCCCGGCATCATCGCCCTCTGCGCCATGTCCACCGCGTTCACCGGACAGGGGATCGCTACCGGGTTTGACCGCCGGTACGGGGTACTGCGGTTTCTCTCGACCACTCCCCTGGGCAAACCCGGGCTGATCCTGGGCAAGGCGCTCGGCGTCGTCGTGGTGCTGGCGGTTCAACTGGTGGTGATCTGCACGGCCGCGGCGCTCCTGGGATGGCGGCCCGATCCTGCGGGCCTGCTGATCGGGCTGGTGCAATTGATCCTGGGCGCTGCCGCGTTCACCGGCCTGGGCCTCCTGGTGGCCGGAACCCTCCGCCCGGAGGCTACCCTCGCTGTGACCAACCTGCTGTGGATCCTGCTGGCGGTCGGCGGCGGCATCGTGCTGCCGGGAACCCTGCTGCCCGACGCCATCCGTCCGTTTGTCGACATCCTGCCGTCCGCCGCGCTCGGCGATGGACTGCGCTCAGCGCTCATCGACGGGGCGTTCAACCTCCCCGCCCTGCTCATCCTCGTGGCCTGGGCAGTCCTGTCCAGCCTCGCCGCCATCCGCTGGTTCAAATGGAGTTAGTTTCATGACACACCCTGCACCCACCGGCTGGAGCCGCGTCACGGCGAAGCTCCCCCGCACCACCTCCCGGCTCGTCCGTCGACTGGCCCTTGCTTCGCTGATCTCCCAGATCATGATCGTGGTCACCGGGGGCGCCGTCCGGCTCACCGCGTCGGGGCTGGGTTGCCCCGAATGGCCCCGGTGCACCGCCACCTCGATCGTCAACACCCCGGAGATGGGCATCCACGGGGTCATCGAGTTCGGGAACCGGCTGCTCACCTTCGTCCTGACGGCGATCGCCATCGCCATGGTCGTGTCGCTCTGGAACCTCCGCAAGGAGCGCAAAGATCTGTTCCGGCTCGCGATCGCCCTGGCCGCCGGCATCCCCGCCCAGGCCATCCTCGGCGGTATCACCGTCCTGACCCAGCTCAACCCCTGGGTGGTGGGCTGGCACTTCATCGTCTCGATGGTCCTGATTGTGCTGGCGACTGTGCTTCTCAACCGGGTCCGGCTCAGCACCGCACAGGCGGCGAGCTCAGCCTCGCCCCTCGGCTCGCGGCTCCTGCGGCAGATCCTGACCGCCGCGGCGGCCCTCACCGCGATTACGGTCTTCCTCGGCGTCATCGTCACCGGTTCCGGACCCCACGCGGGCGACGCCGGCGCCGCCCGGAACAACCTCGACCCGGACCTGATGACCCGCATCCATGCGGCGCCCGTCTACCTGCTGGTCCTGACGGTCGCCGTCGCGCTGGTTCTCGTCTACCGCGAATCTTCGGCACCACGGCTGAGGAAGTCGGTGGAACTCCTCGCCGCCGTGGTGCTGGCGCAGGGCGCCGTCGGCTACCTGCAGCATTTCCTCCACCTGCCGGTCGCCCTGGTGGCCCTGCACATGCTGGGGGCCTCAGTGTTGACAGCAGCAATGGCGAACAGCCTGTATCTGGCGGTCAGCCGCAAGGAGCGCGCCACGCTGACGACCAATTCCGCAGGCGCCGGTTCAGCGGGCGCCGGGGTGGCATCGGCGGATCTCAGAGACGCCCGGTAACCTCCAGCGCGTCGACCAGGCGGGCAAGGTCGCGCTGCTCGCTGCCCGGGACCGGCAGGACGGGTAGCCGGGGTTCGCCGGCGTTCACGCCGCAGGCCTTCGCCAGCGAGTGGAGCCCGCTCAGTTTCCGTAGCCGCAGGACCGCCTGGACCACGGGGAGCAAGAGTTTCCGCGACTCAGCGATGCGTGCCGCATCACCGCTGAGGACCGCCGCCCGGAACTCGGTGTAGGCGACGGGAAGCAGCGCAGCCGGGCCTGTGTGCCAGGCGTCGGCGGCGACATCGCCTGAGGCAATCAGGAGGTCGCCGCTGAGTCCGTGGCTCACCGGCTGGTTGGTCAGGGACCGCAACCGGTCGTAACGCTGCCTGAAGGTTACGACGTCGGCGGCAGTGTCCTTGAAGGCGACCACGTTGGGCAGGTCCAGGAGTTCGGCAACCAGTTCCAGATCGTAGTGGAACTGCGTGGTGCCCGGATTGTTGTAGAGGCAAATAGGCAGGTTCGTCACGTCGCAGACGGCAGCGGTCTGCGCGGCCACCTCGTCGTTGTTCAGGGGCACGTACGAGACCGGTGACAGCACCACGCCCGACGCACCGACGCGCTCCGCGTCGCGGGCGGCGTCCAGCACCTCCCGGGTGCCCACCGAGCTGATGCCGACCACCACCGGGACGTCGGCGCCCGACGCGCTGACGGCGTCCACGGCGGTCTCGGCCACCCTGGAGCGCTCCTCGGCGCTCAGGTAGGCAAAACTGCCCGATGAACCGAGCACCGCTATCGCATCAACCCCTGAGGACGCCAGCGACGCCACCAGCGAGGACAGCTCGGGGAAATTGATGTCACCGTTCTCGAGGAAGGGAGTGACCGGATACGCGATAAGACCGTTGAACACCATGTGCTCATGCTAGCTGTCTTGCCCCCGGCGGGGCGCACAGGGTTAGAAGACCGGGCCGCCGATGAAGGGGTCGATGGCCAGTGCCAGGAACACAACGGTGAGATAGCTGATGGAGCCGTGGAAGACCTTCATCGAGCCCTTGTCGGTCACGGTCCCGCGGACGGCCGAGGTGTGCAGCTTGTGCGTTTCCGACAGGAACCAGATGCCAGCGGCAACGGCGGCCACGGTGAACACCCAGCCGGCACCGCCCACGGGGATCAGCAGCAGGGAGCAGGCGACGGTGGCGTAGGCGTAGAGAACCACCTGGACGGAGACCACGCGGGCTCCCGCGATGGCGCCCAGCATGGGTACCTTCGCTGCGTTGTAGTCGTCGCTGTACTTCATGGAGAGCGGCCAGTAGTGCGGCGGCGTCCACAGGAAGATGATGAGGAAGAGGACGACGGCGGGCCACTCGACGGTGTTGGTCACCGCGGCCCAGGCGATCAGGACCGGCATGCAGCCAGCGGCGCCGCCCCACACGATGTTCTGCGGGGTGCGGCGCTTGAGTATCAGCGAGTACACCACCACGTAGAAGAAGATCGCGGCCACGCCGAGCGCGGCGGCCAGCGGGTTCGCACCGAACCACAGCACGGTGATGGCTGCGATGCCGAGGACCCAGGAGAAGATCAGTGCTTCCCGCGGTGTCACCTCACCGGTGACCAGCGGGCGCTTCTCCGTACGGTGCATGACTTTGTCAATGTCCCGGTCGATATAGCAGTTGAACGAGCCTGCACTACCTGCCGCCAGGGCCCCGCCCACCATGGTGGAGATGATCAGCCAAACACCGGGCAGACCGCCCTGGGCAAAGATCATGGTAGGTAGCGTGGTCACCAGAAGCAGCTCAATGACCCGCGGTTTGGTCAGCGCGAGGTAGGCCTTCGCCTTGCGTTTGAAACCCGTACTGCTGCCCGTTGTACTGGCAAGGCCCGGATCCTGCTCGGTCTTCACGAGGTAACACTGCCGTTTCTGCTGGGGGGAAAGTCCTCTCTCATCATACCGTCCCGTCCATCCCAGATTTTACAGCGTGTAGAAGTATGGGCCCCCGTTGCTGGGGCGAGACTCTCCGCGTCACGATGTGCACAATGAATTTGATTAACTGCCCAAAGCGATAGGGTTGACGGTAACGCCCAGGCCGTTTCCGTCGGTGCCATCTGCCGGTGTGAGCGGAGCGTGGGTAGCGACAATGCAGATCTAGACGACAATGCAGATTTTCAACGGTGAACGGCCAGCTGGCCAGGTGCTAGGGGACGGCGATCGCCAGTCTTACTGAGGCGCCGCGGCGCTGGCCGTGGAGCACAGAGAGGGGCTGAGGTTTTCGTGCCGCAGCTTGATACGCAAGAACTGACCTGGACTGACCTGGACAACCGCGCGGTGGATGCCGTGCGCGTGCTGGCAGCCGACGCTGTGGAGAAGGTGGGTAACGGCCACCCGGGCACGGCGATGAGCCTGGCGCCCGCGGCCTACCTCCTCTTCCAGAAACTGATCAGGCACGACCCCTCCCAGCCTGAGTGGACCGGCAGGGATCGTTTCGTCCTCTCCCCCGGTCACACCTCGCTCACCCTTTACATCCAGCTCTTCCTCTCCGGCTACGGCCTGGAGCTCGAGGACCTGCAGTCCCTGCGAACGTGGGGCTCCAAGACCCCCGGACACCCGGAGTACCGGCACACGGCCGGCGTTGAGATCACCACCGGGCCGCTCGGCCAGGGCCTGGCTTCCGCTGTCGGTTTCGCCTACGCCCAGCGCCGCATGCGCGGCATGATGGACCCCGACGCCGCAATCGGCGAGAGCCCGTTCGACCACACCATCTGGGTCATCGCTTCCGACGGCGACCTGCAGGAGGGTGTCACGGCCGAGGCCTCCTCGCTGGCCGGGCACCAGGAACTCGGCAACCTGGTGGTGCTCTATGACGAGAACCACATCTCGATCGAGGATGACACCGACATCGCGTTCACCGAGAACGTTCTGGGCCGGTACGAGGCGTACGGCTGGCATGTCCAGCGCGTCGACTGGACCAAGACCGGCGAATACGTCGAAGACATCGAAGAGCTCCACCGTGCCCTGACGGCTGCCCGGGCCGAGACGTCGAAGCCGTCGATCGTCTCCCTGCGCACCATCATCGGCTGGCCCGCCCCCACCAAGCAGAACACCGGAAAAATCCACGGCTCCGCCCTCGGCGCCGACGAGGTTGCGGCTTTGAAGGAGACGCTCGGCCTCGATCCGGCCAAGCACTTCGACGTGGCCCCCGAGGTCCTGGACCATGCACGGCAGGTGGGTGAGCGCGGGAGGGCCCTGCGGACTGAGTGGGAGCAGTCGTTCGCCACCTGGCAGCAGGCCAACCCGGACAACGCGAAGCTCCTGGACCGGATTTCTTCCCGCACGCTTCCTGATAACTGGGATGACGCACTCCCCACCTTCGAGGCCGGCAAGGACATGTCCACGCGTGCGGCGTCGGGCAAGGTGCTCTCGGCGATCGGCCCGGTGCTCCCCGAGCTGTGGGGCGGCTCCGCTGACCTCGCGGAATCGAACAACACCACGATCGAAGGATCGCCGTCGTTCGTCCCCGTGGGCAAGCAGACCGACGCCTGGCAGGGCAACCCGTACGGCAGGGTGCTGCACTTCGGCATCCGGGAGCATGCGGCAGCGGCGATCGTCAACGGCATCGTCATGCACAGCAGCACCCGGGCCTTCTCCGGTACCTTCCTCATCTTCAGCGACTACCAGCGGCCAGCCGTCCGGTTGGGCGCGTTGATGGGAGTGCCGTCCATTTACGTGTGGACCCACGACTCGATCGGCCTCGGCGAGGACGGTCCCACCCACCAGCCCGTGGAACAGCTCGCGGCGCTCCGCGCAATCCCCGGTCTCGACGTCGTCCGCCCGGGCGACGCGAACGAGGTTGCCGTCGCGTGGCGCACCATCCTGGAGAACACCGAAAACCCGGCCGGCATTGTGCTCACCCGGCAGAACATCCCGACGTACGAGCGTGGTGAGGGTGCCGCCAACGGCGATACGTTCGGCTCGGCCGAAGGCGCTGCCCGCGGAGCGTACATCCTTGCCGAAGCAGCGCAGGGAACCCCCGACGTCATCCTCATCGGCACCGGGTCGGAGGTCCAGCTGGCTGTCGAGGCGCGCGCGACGCTTCAGGCCGAAGGGATCGCCGCACGCGTCGTCTCGATGCCGAGCCTCGAATGGTTCAACCGGCAGGACGAGGCGTACCGCGAGTCGGTACTGCCCGGCAACGTCCTGGCACGGGTCTCCGTTGAAGCCGGCGTAGCCCTGGGCTGGCGCGAACTCATTGGCGACGCCGGCCGATCGGTCTCGCTGGAGCACTTCGGTGCGTCAGCCGACTACAAGCGCCTGTTCAACGAGTTCGGCATCACTGCCGAAGCCGTGACCCAGGCCGCCCGCGACTCCATCGCCGCGGCAGGCAACCACCGGGCACCGAACGGCACGCCGGCCTGGTCCGGCCCCACCTCATCCGAAACCGGCGACCAGCAGTAACCGTCGACAATCCAAGGAGATCCACTATGACTTCTACTCCCACGGCAGACCTTTCTGCCGCCGGCGTTTCCATCTGGCTCGACGACCTCTCCCGGGAGCGCATCAACTCGGGCGCGTTCAAGCACCTCATCGAGGAGCGCAACGTGGTTGGTGTGACCACCAACCCGAGCATCTTCGCTGCCGCACTGCAGCAGGGCGAATCGTACGCCACCCAGGTTGAAGCCCTCGCGGCCGCCGACATCCCCGTCAATGACGCCGTCTTTGACATCACCACCCACGACGTCGCCCAGGCCTGCGACATTTTCGCTGCGGCAGCGAAGAGCACCGACGGTGTCGACGGCCGGGTGTCCATTGAGGTGGACCCACGCCTGTCGAAGGACACCGAGGGCACCATCGCCGAGGCGAAACGGCTCCACGCCAAGGTGCAGCGCTCCAACGTCCTGATCAAGATCCCCGCCACGGTGGAAGGTCTCGAAGCCATCGCGGCGACCATTGCCGAGGGGATCAGCGTGAACGTGACGCTCATCTTCTCGCTGGAACGCTACCGTGCCGTCATCAACGCCTTCATGCTGGGCATTGAGCAGGCCAAGGAGAACGGACACGACCTCTCCACCATCCACTCGGTAGCCTCCTTCTTCGTGTCCCGCGTGGACAGCGAAGTGGACAAGCGGCTGGACGCCATCGGCACCGACGAGGCAGCGGCCCTCAAGGGCAAGGCCGGGCTCGCGAACGCACGACTGGCCTACCAGGTATACGAGGAGCTGTTCGACACCGAGCGGTGGGCGGTACTCGCAGCAGCAGGTGCCCGTCCTCAGCGCCCGCTGTGGGCCTCGACCGGCGTCAAGGATCCCGCCCTGCCGGATACCCTGTACGTCACCGAGCTGGTGGCACCCGGCGTCGTCAACACGATGCCGGAAAAGACGCTGGAGGCCACCGCTGACCACGGCGTCATCACCGGGGACACCGTCACCGGGTCCTACGAAGACTCCCACGCGGTCCTCAACGACCTCGAGAACATCGGTGTTTTCTACGTTGAAGTGGTTGAACAGCTGGAAATCGAAGGGCTGGACAAGTTCGTGGTGAGCTGGAACGAGCTCCTCGAAACCGTTCAGACCGCATTGGACAAGGCGAAGGGCTAAACCAGATGAGTTCCATGACGCTCGCGGCGGCCGGCGCCGCTTTGGAAGCCATCGACCGCGTCACCGCCACCCTCGTCGAGGACAGGGTGGCGTCGCGGCTGATGGCCAAGGATTCCACCCTGTGGGGTCACGACGCCGAAGCGGAGGCGGCGGTCCGGTTGGGCTGGGTTGACCTCGTCGACGCGTCCCGCGGCCTCGTCCCGGGCATCATGGAACTGCGGGATTCCCTGCGGGCGGAAGGGGTCAGCCGGATCGTCCTGTGCGGCATGGGAGGTTCCTCCCTGGCGCCCGAGGTGATCACCCAGACCGCAGGCGTCGAGCTGACGGTGCTCGACTCCACCGACCCGGACCAGGTCCGCCGGACGGTCGGGGAACGGGTGGCGGAGACGGCCGTGGTGGTCTCCTCGAAGTCGGGGTCGACCGTCGAAACCGACTCCCAGCGCCGGATCTTCGAGGCTACCTTCACTGCAGCAGGCATCGACCCGCTGAGCAGGGTGGTCATCGTCACCGACCCGGGGTCTCCGCTGGACGCCTCAGCCCGTGAGGCCGGCTACCGCGCCGTATTCAACGCTGACCCCACCGTCGGCGGCAGGTACTCAGCCCTGACCGCGTTCGGGCTCGTCCCTTCCGGTCTGGCGGGAGTCGACCTCGATGCCCTGCTGGACGACGCTGAGGAAACTGTCGAGTTCCTCGGCGAGGACGATCCGACGAACATCGGATTGCGGCTGGGAGCCGTGCTGGGCGGCACGAGCCCCCTGCGGGACAAGATTGTGTTCGCCGATGAGGCGTCGGGGATCCCCGGACTCGCCGACTGGGCGGAGCAGCTCATCGCTGAATCGACCGGCAAACTGGGCACCGGTGTACTGCCGGTGGTCGCCGAGGAGTGCGCGCCGGAGATCCTTGCCGGCGACGACGACGTCCTCGCCGTCCGCCTGACCGCACCGGACGCCGACATTGAGCCCGTGGGGAACCAGATCACCGTCAGCGGTAGCCTCGGCAGCCAACTACTCGTGTGGGAGTTCGCCACCGCGGTTGCCGGACGGCTCCTGGGCATCAACCCGTTCGACCAGCCCGACGTGGAGGCCGCCAAGACAGCCGCCCGCGGCCTGCTCGATGCGCAACCCGAGTCCACCCCCGCGAATTTCGTGGACGGTGCCGTGGAGATCCGCGCCGATGGAGGACTGCTCGGGGACGCCAGCACCCTCGGCGATGCTCTGCAGCAACTCTTTGCGACCCTCGAGCCCAACGGGTACCTGGCCGTCCAGGCCTACCTGGACAGGTCCGTGCAGTCACGGCTGGAAGACATCAGGTCACCACTCGCGTCCCTGACAGGGCGTCCCGTTACGTTTGGCTGGGGTCCCAGGTTCCTGCACTCCACCGGGCAGTTCCACAAGGGTGGTCCGGCGCAGGGTGTGTTCCTCACCATCACCGGTGCAGCGGCTGAAGACCTGGACATCCCCGAGCGTCCCTTCACCTTTGGTGAACTGATTACCGCGCAGGCGGCAGGCGACGCCCAGGTCCTCGCCGGCAAGGGACGCCCGGTGCTGAGCCTGCACCTGGCAGACCGGACTGCTGGCCTGGACCAGCTCGTTCAGGTGGTCTCCCATCTGCTCAGCGGTGCCGCAGGCCAGCGGGCCGTCAACGAGAACGGCACACCATAGTGCCCGACTCAACCGACGCGCGACCCGCCAACCCGCTGCGGGACCCGCGCGACCGCCGGCTCAGCCGTATCGCCGGGCCGTCGTCGCTGGTGCTCTTCGGGGTCACCGGGGACCTGGCCCGCAAGAAGCTGATGCCAGCGATCTACGACCTGGCGAACCGGGGGCTGCTGCCGCCGAGTTTCGCGCTGATCGGGTTTGGCCGGCGGGACTGGGACGATGAGAGGTTCGTCGAGGAGGTGCGCGAGGCTGTCACCCAGTACTCGCGGACCCCGTTCGATGAGACCGTCTGGGAGCAGCTTTCCGCCGGGATCAGGTTCGTGCAGGGAAACTTCGACGACGACGACGCCTTCGGGCGGCTGGAGGTTACCCTTCAGGAGCTGGACTCCAGTCGCGGAACCCGGGGGAACCACGCGTTCTACCTGTCCATCCCGCCGAAAGATTTCGAACTGGTCTGCCAAAAGCTCTCGGAGCACGGCCTCGCCCAGCCCAACGAGGGCCAGTGGCGACGGGTGGTCATCGAGAAACCCTTCGGGCACAACCTGCAGTCGGCCCGCGAACTCAACGCCGTGGTGGAACAGGTCTTCCCACCGGACGCCGTGTTCCGGATCGACCACTATCTGGGCAAGGAAACCGTCCAGAACATCCTGGCCCTCCGGTTCGCGAACCAGCTGTTCGAACCACTGTGGAACGCCAACTACGTGGACCACGTCCAAATCACCATGGCCGAGGACATCGGCATCGGCAGCCGGGCCGGCTACTACGACGGGGTTGGCGCGGCCCGCGACGTCATCCAGAACCACCTGCTGCAACTGCTGGCACTGACCGCAATGGAAGAACCCATCTCCTTCAACGCCAACGACCTCCGGGCGGAAAAGGAGAAGGTCCTCGCAGCGGTGAAACTCCCGGACGACCTCTCCGGTTCCTCCGCGCGTGGTCAGTACGACGCCGGATGGCAGGGCGGTGAGCAGGTCAGGGGCTTCCTGGAGGAAGAAGGCATCCCCGCACAATCCACCTCCGAAAGCTTCGCTGCGCTCCGCCTCGACATCCATACCCGCAGGTGGAGCGGCGTTCCCTTCTACCTGCGGGCGGGTAAGCGGCTGGGCCGCCGGGTGACCGAGATCGCCGTTGTCTTCAAACGTGCACCCAACCTGCTGTTCCGGGACCACGGGGAGGACGACTTCGGCCAGAACGCCGTCGTCATCCGCGTGCAACCGGATGAGGGCGCGACCATCAGGTTCGGTTCCAAAGTGCCCGGCACCCAGATGGAGGTCCGGGATGTCACCATGGACTTCGGCTACGGGCACTCGTTCACTGAGTCGAGCCCCGAAGCCTATGAGCGGCTGATCCTCGACGTGCTGCTCGGCGAGCCGCCCCTGTTCCCCCGGCACGAAGAGGTGGAACTGTCCTGGAAGATTCTCGATCCTTTCGAGGAATACTGGGCATCCCTCGGCGACCAGCCGGAGAAGTACGTGCCGGGAAGCTGGGGCCCGGCCTCCGCTGACGAGCTCCTCGCCCGTGATGGAAGGACGTGGCGCAGGCCATGATCGTCGAACTGCCTGACACCACCACCTCAAAGGTGTCCAAAGAAATCATGACGCTGCGCGACAAGGGCGGAGTCGTCGCGCTGGGTCGGGTGCTCACCCTGGTGGTCATCACGTCGTCCGGCCACGAGGAGGAGGCGATCCTCGCTGCGAACCTGGCCAGCCGTGAGCACCCCTGCCGGATTATCGTCCTCGCGCTCGGCTCCGATGAGGAGCAGACCCGGCTGGACGCCCAGATCCGGGTGGGCGGTGACGCCGGCGCCTCCGACGTGATCGTCCTCAAGGGCTACGGGCAACTCGCCGAGGAAAACGAATCCCTCGTGTCGGCGCTGCTGCTCCCCGATGCTCCCATAGTGGCCTGGTGGCCCCACGGTGCACCGGAAAACGCCTCCCGGACATCCATCGGCAGTATTGCGCACCGGCGGATCACCGATGCAGCCAACGAGCCGGACCCCGTGGCTGCCCTGTCAACGATCCGGGGGACCTACGCGGCCGGTGACACCGACCTGGCCTGGACCCGGCTGACAAATTGGCGGATCCAGCTCGCGGCGGTCCTCGACCAACTGGACGACTCACCCATTACCGCTGTCACAGTGGAGGGTGCAGTGGATTCGCCCAGCACCGTGCTCCTTGCCGCCTGGCTTACCCTGGCGCTGGACGCACCGGTCACCATCGCAGCCGGACCGGCGGGCACCGGACTGCGTCGGGTGAGGTTGTCCCGACCCGCAGGCGACGTCGAATTGAACCGGCCCCACCAGTCCGTCGCCGAGCTTTACCAGCCGGGCCAGCCGGTGCAGCGGATTTCCCTGCCACGGCGGAGCCTGCAAGACTGTTTGGCAGAAGAGCTCCGCCGTCTCGACCCGGATGAGGTATTCGGCGAGGTGATTATGGAGGGGCTCGCACGGACCAACCTAAGGAGCGTGCGTCCAAGTGAACGCTGAACCCAAAGTAAGTATCCACCCTGATTCCTCGTTGCTGGCGGCCACTGTCGCCGCCCGGTTGATCACCCGGCTCGTCGACGTGCAAAACGAACGCGGATCCGCGACCGTGGTGCTCACCGGTGGCGCAATCGGTACTGCGGCACTCGCGGCCGTCGCCGAATCGCCGGCCTGCTCGGCGGTCGACTGGAGCAGGGTCGACTTCTGGTGGGGAGACGAACGCTTCCTCAGCGCCAGCGACCCGGATCGCAACGCAGTCCAGGCACGTGAGGCCCTTCTCGGGAAGCTCGGCCTTGCCGAGTCCCAGGTCAACGAGTTCGGTTCGAGCGATGACTTCGCAGACCAGGACGCTGCCGCGGCCGACTATGCCGCGCGGCTTCAGGACGCCGCCGACGCCGAACGGGCCCTCGCCGGTGATGGAACCGCCGACGGCAACCGTGCGGGAGACAGCCAGGATGCACGGCTCCCCCGGTTCGATGTCCTCTTGCTGGGGGTGGGACCGGACGCCCACATTGCGTCCCTGTTTCCGGAGATGCCCGGTATCAGGACCAAGGAGCAGACCGTGGTGGGAGTGACGGACGCGCCGAAACAGCCACCGTTGCGCATTTCCCTGACCCTCGAGGCGTTGAACTCCGCGCAGGAGATCTGGATCGCCGCGGGCGGGCAGGACAAGGCGGGCGCAGTGGGCCTTGCCCTGGCCGGTGCAGGCACTGTGCAGGTTCCAGCGTCGGGTGCACGCGGCCGGCGCAAGACGCTCTGGCTTATCGATCAGGAAGCAGCGGCTCAACTTCCCGGGCGGCTGATCGACTCCGGGAATGACGAACCCGACGACGAGGCTCCTTGAGATTCAGCTGCGCTAGGTAACCAGAAGACTAGGTAACCCGAAGACCTGACCGCCGGGCCCGCAGGTTGCAGAGTGCCTGCTCGAGGACGGAAGCCGCTTCCTCGTCGGTGCGGCGCTCCTTCGCGTACTGCAGGTGGCTCTTGAACGGTTCGATGCAATCCACGAGGGGTTCCACGCCGGGCAGCCTGCCAGCTGCACGACCGCACGACCCGCATTCCCAGACTTCGGGGATCTCGTCCTCGTGGAGTTTGGCAAACGTCGGTTTCGTCTCGTGGTTTTCGATGCACCAATAGCTCACTACGGTTCGGTCCACGACAACCGGACTCCGTCCGGATTCGGCTTGCCAGCCAGCCATTCCCCCGTAGGAATCAGTTCCGATTCGTGTGCCCTTAAATGCGTTTCCCGCGATAACCATGGATTGCTCCTGGACTAGGCTCCGACAACAGGGTCAGTCTACGCCCAGTAAATGATGGTTAACGCGGGAAAGCAAAAAACTTTTGCCGTGCCGGCGCGGAAGAGACGGCCGGCAAAACTGCTAGTCGGCGAACCGCTGGATCAGTCCAAGCGCCACGATGACTACGCCCCAGCTCAGCCCGAGGGCGACCGTGAAACGATTGAGGTTCCGCTCAGCAACACCTGACGAGCCCATGCTGGTGGTCATGCCGCCACCGAACATGTCGGACATGCCACCGCCGCGGCCCTTGTGCAGCAGGATCAGCAGGACGAGCAGCATGCTGGTGATGGCAAGGAGAACCAACAAGATGATTCGGAGAATGTCCACAGTGGCCTTTCAGGGGTAACTGACGTGCGCGATCGGCCGACAGCAGGAAGCGTTCTTAGTCAGTGACCAGAAGATGTTCGAACCTGACAATACTAGCAAACTCGGCAGCGTCCAGGCTGGCACCACCGACCAGCAAGCCGTCAACGTCGCGGCCCTTCAGGATGGAGCCTGCGTTCGCGGCCTTGACCGATCCGCCGTAGAGCAGGCGCACCTTCCCAGCCGTCTCCGCGTCGTACAGGGTGGTAAGTTCGGCCCGCAGGGCGGCGCACATCTCCTGCGCATCCTCCGGACCCGCCACCTCGCCGGTGCCGATGGCCCAGACCGGCTCGTACGCGACGACCAGCTCGGCGACCTGCTCGGCGCTGAGTCCTTCGATGCTGCTCCGCAGCTGGCTGAGGGTATGCTCCACATGGTTGCCGGCCTGCCGTACCTCAAGGCCCTCGCCGGCGCACAGGATGGGGGTCAGGTTGTGACGGAACGCAGCCTTGACCTTGCTGGCTAGCAGCTCGTCGGACTCCTGGTGGATCGCCCGCCGCTCGGAGTGGCCGACGAGAACGTAGGAGCATCCCAATTTCTCGAGGAACTGCCCGGAAATATCCCCGGTGTAGGCCCCGGAGTCGTGCGGGGACAGATCCTGGCCGCCGTACACCACCTGCAGGTCGTCGCCCCGGACGAGGGTCTGCACCCCGCGGAGGTCGGTGAAGGGCGGGAAAACTGCCACTTCGGCGCGCCGGTAGTCATGCCCGGCATCGTCGAGGGTCCAGGCGAGCTTCTGGAGAAGAGTGATTCCCTGGACGTGGTCCAGGTTCATCTTCCAGTTGCCAGCGATCAGGGGACGGCGGTCGTACGTGCCGTTGGTTGAGGAAGTCATCTGCTGCTCCTACTGCCCGAGGGCGGTCAGTCCGGGGAGTTCCTTGCCTTCGAGGTACTCGAGGCTGGCACCTCCGCCGGTCGAAATATGGCCAAACTGGTTGTCGCTGAAACCGAGTGAGCGGACCGCCGCGGCAGAGTCGCCACCGCCGACCACCGTCAGTGCACCGCGGGTGGTCGCCTCGGTGAGGGCCTGCGCCACGGCTTTGGTACCGCCCGCGAAGGCGTCGAACTCGAACACACCCATCGGCCCGTTCCAGAACACGGTCCCTGCGGTCGCGATGGACTCGGCAAAGGCGGCACCCGACTCGGGTCCGATGTCGAGGCCGATCCCGTCGGCGCCGAAAGAGCTTCCTTCAATGGCATCCGCGGCGACGGTCTCGTGCTCGGCGTCGGCAGCGAACTTCGCGGCCACCACAATGTCGGTGGGGAGCACGAACTCGGTGCCCGCCTGCTGCGCCCGTTCGAGGTAGCTCCTGACGACGTCGAGCTGGTCTTCCTCGAGGAGGCTCGCGCCCACCCTGTGGCCCTGCGCAGCAAGGAAGGTGAACACCATGCCGCCGCCGACGAGGATGCGGTCCGCGATACCCAGCAGGTTTTCGATCACCGCAAGCTTGTCCGACACCTTGGACCCCCCGAGCACCACCACGAAGGGTGCCACCGGTTCGCCGGTGAGACGCTGCAGCACTTCCACCTCAGTCCTGACCAGGTCGCCCTGGTAGGACGGCAGGACCGCTGCGATGTCGTAGACGCTCGCGTGTTTCCGGTGCACCGCACCGAAGGCATCGTTGACGTAAGCGCCGTCGTCGCCGGTAAGAGCGGCGAGTTCGGCAGCGAAGGCCTGCCGTTCGCCGTCGTCCTTGCTGGTCTCCCGGGCGTCGAAGCGCACGTTCTCCAACACCAGGACGCTACCGGAGCGCAGCCCCGCGGCCTGCTCCCTGGCGTCCTCCCCGGTGGTGTCCCCGGCGAGCGTGACGGGGAAATCTGCCAGCTCGGCGAGCCGGTCAACCGCTGGTTTCAGCGAATACCGCTCATCGGGTGCACCCTTCGGGCGTCCCAGATGAGCCATCACGATCACCGCGGCCCCCTCCTGGGTGAGCTTCTGCAGCACCGGCAGGGAAGCCCTGAGCCGGCCATCATCGGTCACCCGCGGGGCGGACCCCGAGGTGTCGAGCGGGACGTTCAGGTCCGACCGGACCAGGACGGTGCGTCCACGGACGCCGAGCTGCAGGAGGTCATCAAGGGAGGAGGCCACTTCGGTCCTTCGGGGTTAGGAGAGCTTGGAGGCAACGATGCTGGTCAGGTCGACCAGGCGGCTTGAGTAGCCCCACTCGTTGTCGTACCAGCCCACAACCTTCACCTGCTTGCCGATGACCTTGGTCAGGCCCGAGTCGAAGATGGAGGACGACGGATCGCCCACGATGTCCGACGACACGATCGGGGCGTCCGTGTAGGTGAGGTAGCCGGCCATCTTGCCCTCCGAGGCGGCTGCCTTGAAGGCGGCGTTGACTTCCTCGACGGTGACCTCGCGGGAGACCGTGACTGTCAGGTCGGTGGCCGATCCGGTGGGGACCGGAACGCGGATGGCGTAGCCGTCAAGCTTGCCCTTCAGCTCCGGAAGCACCAGGCCGATGGCCTTGGCCGCACCGGTGGAGGTGGGAACCATGTTCAGGGCTGCGGCACGGGCGCGGCGCAGATCCTTGTGCGGGCCGTCCTGCAGGTTCTGGTCTGCGGTGTAGGCGTGGATGGTGGTCATCAGGCCACGCTCGACGCCGAAGCTGTCATTGAGCACCTTGGCGAGCGGCCCCAGGCAGTTGGTGGTGCAGGAGGCGTTGGAGATGATGTTGTGGTTCTCGGGATCGTACTGGTCGTCGTTGACGCCCAGCACAACCGTGAAGTCCTCATCGGTGGCTGGAGCCGAGATGATGACCTTCTTGGCGCCGGCGTCAATGTGCTTCTGCGCATCCGAGGCCTTGGTGAAGAAGCCGGTGGACTCGATGACGATGTCCACTCCGAGGTCCTTCCACGGCAGGCTCGCGGGGTCGCGCTCCGCGAGGACCTTGATGGACTTGCCGTCCACCACAATGTTCCCGTCCTTGACCTCGACGGTGGCTGCCAGACGACCCGTGACGGAGTCATACTTCAGCAGGTGGGCCAGGGCCTCAGGGCTGGTCAGGTCGTTGACGGCAACGATTTCCAGGTCAGCACCCTGCTCCAGTGCGGCGCGGAAAAAGTTGCGCCCGATTCGACCGAAGCCGTTGATTCCTACACGAGTAGTCATTCGTTCTATCTCCTTGAACTGTATTGCGGGTAAGGTCCGGAACGCCGCCGCCATGGCGGCGTCCCGGGTACGCCCAAAGGGCGCTGAGCCTGATGCGACTAGCCGACGACGATCAGCGAGGTAGCCGACGTGCGGGCAGCGGCGAAGCGCTTGGCGACGTCGGCCCAGTTCACGATGTTCCAGAAGGCCTTGACGTAGTCAGCCTTGACGTTGACGTAGTCCAGGTAGAAGGCGTGCTCCCACATGTCCAGCATGAGCAGCGGCGTGGTGCCGACCGCCACGTTGCCCTGCTGATCGTAGAGCTGTTCGATGACCAGGTTGCCGCCGATGGGCTCGTAGGCGAGGAACGCCCACCCGGAGCCCTGCAGGGCAAGGGCAGCCGCGCTGAACTGGGCGCGGAACTTGTCGAACGAACCAAAGGCGTCGTCGATGGCTGCGGCGAGTTCACCCTCGGGAGAGTCGCCGCCCTCTGGGGAGAGGTTGTTCCAGAAGACTGAGTGGTTGATGTGGCCGCCAGTGTGGAAGGCGAGGTCCTTGGAGAGCTTCGAGATATTTCCGAAGTCACCCTTTTCGCGGGCCTCCGCCAGCTGGGCCATGGCGTCGTTGGCACCCTTGACATAGGCGGCGTGGTGCTTGCTGTGGTGGAGCTCCATGATGCGTGCGGAGATGTGCGGCTCCAGGGCAGCATAGTCGTAGTTCAGTTCGGGCAGTACGTACTCGCTCACGAATTCCTCCAGGTCGGTCCGACACAGCGGGTGATTTGGCACCGCAGCAGGTCAGACACCGTAGTTGGTTCAATATGGCATGGAACCCCGCCGTAGTCGGAGGTATTCCCGTGCCTCTTCCATCCTATGCAGAGATTCACTCGTCCAACATGTCGGCTGTCACATTGGCGTCGGTTCCCGGTATTCCAATCTCTATGGCACGCTTGTCGGCCATCGCGAGCAGCCGTCGAATACGCCCAGCGATCGCGTCCTTGGTCATGGGAGGGCTGGCCAGTCCACCGAGTTCGTCAAGACTGGCCTGCTTGTGGGCCACCCGCAACTCACCGGCGTACTTGAGGTGGTCGGGTACACCCTCCCCCAGAATTTCGAGGGCACGCTCCACCCGCGCCCCCGCAGCGACCGCCGCCTGGGCGGATCTGCGGAGGTTGGCGTCGTCGAAGTTGGCCAGCCGGTTCGCGGTAGCGCGCACTTCCTTGCGCATCCTGCGTTCCTCCCAGACCATGAGTGCGTCGTGTGCTCCCATGCGGGTGAGCAGAGCGGCGATGGTGTCCCCGTCGCGGATGACCACACGGTCCACTCCCCTGACCTCGCGTGCCTTGGCAGCGATGCCGAGCCGGCGTGCTGCGCCCACCAGTGCCAGCGCGGACTCCGGGCCGGGACAGGTGACTTCGAGGGAGGAGGAGCGCCCAGGCTCGGTCAGGGAGCCGTGGGCGAGAAAGGCGCCCCGCCACACCGCTTCGGCGTCGGCCGTGGAGCCGTTCACCACGGCGGAGGGGAGCCCGCGGACCGGGCGGCCACGGTTGTCGAGGAGGCCGGTCTGCCGGGCGAGGGATTCGCCGTCGCGCACCACCCGGACCACATACCGGTTGCCGCGGCGCAGGCCACCTCCGGAGACGACGATGATTTCGCTGTTGTGTCCATACACTTCGGCGATGGTGGTGCGCAGCCGACGTGCCGTCGACGCGAGGTCCACCTCCGCTTCAATGACAATCCGGCCGGAAATGATGTGCAGGCCCCCAGCGAATCGCAGCAGGGCCGACACCTCGGCTTTGCGAACCGATGACTTCTTGACAGAGAGGTGCGACAGCTCCTCTTTAACGTCCGCAGTCAGCGCCACAAATACACCCTCAGCTCGATTAGTCTTCACCAAACATGTCATGGAACGCCGTTGCGAGGCGCAGGGGATCATGAACAGGTTTGCCCGTTGAAGAACCTACCTTACCCAACACGGCACGGCCTCCCATCTCGGCGACGGCAGCAACAAACTGCTCGCGGTTGCCAATGACGGCAGGATCTGCGATGACGACGTCGACAGTGAAATCGGGAGCGTACCGTCTGATCACTTCCAGATGGTCGACCGCCGACATGCCCGCGGTTTCCTTGGTCTCGTTGCTCAGGTTCATGGTCAGGCACCGCTTGGCGGTGGTGCTGCACAGGGCTTCCCGCAGTTCGGGCAGGAGCAGGTGGGGTAGTACCGAGGTGTACCAGGAGCCGGGGCCCAGGATGACCCAGTCGGCAAGCTCCACCGCGGTCAGCGCATCAACGCAGGCGGGGGCATCGGCCGGGAGCAGGCGGACATTGTTGACATTCGCTGCGCTGCCGGCCACGGCCAGCTGGGATTGCCCACTGACGGTGCGCAGCCGCAGGGAGCCGTTTTCCTCGGTGAGCACGTCGCCCTCGATGGTCAGTGGCACGCTGGCCATCGGCAGCACGCGCCCGCGTGCACCGAGCAGCGCGCCGGCCCACTGCAGGCCCGCCACAGGGTCACCAAGCAGTTCCCAGAGCGTCACGATGAGCAGGTTGCCGAGCGCGTGGTTGTCCAGGGAGCCGTCGATTCCTTCCCGGGACGTGAAGCGGTGCTGCATCACGTCGCGCCAGGTCCGCCCCCAGTCGGTGTCGTCGCAGAGCGCGGCGAGGGCCATCCGCAGGTCACCGGGTGGCAGTACCCCGAGTTCCTGGCGCAGCTTCCCCGAGGAACCGCCGTCGTCGGCGACGGTCACGATGGCAGTCAGTTCGGAGGTGAGCAGCCGCAGCGCGGAGAGCGACGACGACAGGCCGTGCCCGCCTCCGAGCGCCACCACCGAGGGGGCGTTCTCCTGCGGACCGGAGCCGCGACGGTTGGCCGCCGCTGCGGGGAGCAGCGGGAGGGAACCGGTGAGGAGTGCCACTACTCCCTGCCCAGATCACGGTGGTGAGCGCTCACCTGCAGGTGGGGTTGCTGGGCGAGGCGCTTGGCGATCTCCTCGGTCACGGCCACCGAGCGGTGCTTGCCGCCGGTACAGCCGATGGCGATCGTCGCATAGTGCTTATTCTCACGTCGATAGCCATCCAGGACGGGTTCGAGCGCGTGCACGTACCGGTTGACGAACTCGGCGGCTCCCGTGGCTCCCAGCACGTAATCGCGAACCGGCTGGTCCAGTCCGGTCTGCGGCCTGAGGACCGGGACCCAGTGCGGGTTGGGAATGAAGCGCACATCCGCCACATAGTTGGAGTCGACCGGGAGTCCGTACTTGAAGCCGAAGCTCATCACGTTGATCCGCAGGACGATCGGACCCGATTCGGAGAACAGCTCGGTGATGGAGGTGGCGAGGGCGTGCACGTTCAGTTCCGACGTGTCGACCACCAGTTCGGCCGCTTCCTTGAGTTCCTTGAGCACTTCCCGCTCGGCGGCGATGCCGTCGAGGATCCGGCCCTCATCCTGCAGCGGGTGGGGGCGGCGGCCCTGTTCGAACCGGCGGACCAGGGTGTCATCATTCGCGTCCAGGAAGAGGACCCGGTAGTTGACCCCCGAGACGCGGAGGGCTTCGAGGGAGCTGCGGATGTCATGGAACAGTTCCTGGCTGCGGACGTCGACGACGACGGCGAGCTTCGGGATGGTCTGGGGCATGCGGGCGACCAGGTCGGTCAGAGTGCCCAGCATCTGGGGCGGAAGGTTCTCCACCACATACCAGCCGTGGTCTTCCAGTGCGTTGGCGGCAGTGCTTCTGCCGGCCCCGGACATACCGGTCACCACCAGCAGTTCCGATTCGGCAGGTTTGATCGGAGTCAGGGTGGCTTCGCCCTCAGTCATTTGCGTGTTCCATCCCGGCAGGTATTAGCGGTTCTTGCGGATTCCCCCACGCTCTACCCTAGCTAAGAATCGAGGATTTCGCCGGTGGCCATATTCACGGCCGGGGCCGGTGCGTTGCCGGAACCGTCGGCCGTCGCGGCGGCCAGGGCACTGTGCACCGTTTCGGCGAGGGACGGTCCCACCCCGGGCACGGCCTGGAGTTCCTCCACCGAGGCGCCGCGCACCTTCTTCACCGACCCGAAGTGGGCCAACAGGGCCTTCCGCTTGGCCGGGCCCAGGCCCGGGATCGCGTCGAGCGCCGACGCCGTCATCGATTTGCCGCGCTTCTGCCGGTGGAAGGCGATGGCGAACCGGTGCGCTTCATCGCGGATCCGTTGCAGCAGGAAAAGCCCCTCGGAGGCGCGGGGCAGGATGACCGGGAAGTCGCTGTCGGGGAGCCAGACCTCCTCCAGCCGCTTTGCGAGTCCGATCACGAAGACGTCGTCGATCCCCAGGTCCTTCAGTGCCCGCGCGGCGGCGTGTACCTGCGGCTGCCCGCCGTCGACCACCACCAGGTTGGGTGGGTAGGCGAACTTCTGGCGGGTGGAGGCGGTGGTGGTGTCGGCCAGCGGGGCCGGTGGAGCACCGCCGTCGACCATACCGCCGTCGGGCACGCTGCTGCCAGCAGGCTGGACAGCGGGTGCCGCCTTCTCCTGCAGGTAGTTCCGGAAGCGGCGCTGGATCACGTCGTACATCGAGGCCGTGTCGTCCCGGGCGGCGTCGCCGGTGATGGAGAACCGGCGGTAGTCGGCCTTGCGGGGCAGTCCGTCCTCGACGACCACCATCGACGCGACCACGTTGGTGCCCTGCACATGAGAAATGTCGAAGCACTCGATGCGCATCAGGGGCTGGGGCAGGTCCAATGCCTCCTGCAGTTCCTGGAGGGCGGCGGACCGGGTGGTGATATCGCCGGCGCGGCGGCTCTTGTGGAGCCTGAGGGCGTCCGCGGCGTTCTGTTCCACCGTCCCGAGGAGGGTGGCCTTGTCGCCGCGCCGCGGGACCCGGAGGTCCACCCGGGCGCCCCGGAGACCGGCGAGCCAGACGGACATCTCCTCCGCGTTGCTTGGCAGCTCGGGGACGAGCACCTCGCGGGGAATCTGGTTGTTGCTGCTGCTGCCGTCGCCGTAGACCTGCTGCAGGAGGTGCTCCACCAGGTCGGCGGTGCTCATGTCCTCGACCTTTTCCACCATCCAGCCCCGCTGGCCACGGATCCTGCCGCCGCGCACATGGAAGACCTGGACCGCTGCCTCGAGTTCGTCTTCCTTGAGCGCGAAAATATCGGCGTCGGTGTCCTCGGACAGCACCACTGTGTTGCGTTCGAACACCCGTTTCAGTGCCGCGATGTCGTCGCGGATCCTCGCGGCGGACTCGTAGTCCAGGTCGGCGACGGCGGCGGCCATCCGCTTCTCCAGGTCGACGATGAACCGGGTGGCCTGCCCGCCCATGAAGTCGCAGAACTGGGCTGCCAGTTCCTTGTGGTCCTCGGGACTGATGCGTCCCACGCAGGGTGCTGAGCATTTGTCGATGTACCCGAGCAGGCAGGGCCTGCCGGTACGCTCGGCCCGTTTGAAGACGCCGCTGCTGCAGGTACGGACGGGGAAAACGCGGAGCAGGGTGTCGACCGTCTCGCGGATTGCCTTGGCGGGGTAGAAGGGGCCGAAGTAGCGGGTGTCCTTCCGCCGGTCGCCGCGCATGACCTGGACGCGGGGGTACTTCTCCCCCATCGTGACGGCCAGGTAAGGGTAGGACTTGTCGTCACGGAACATGACGTTGAAGCGGGGGTTGAACTCTTTGATCCAGGTGTACTCGAGCTGCAATGCTTCGAGCTCGCTGCCGACGACCGTCCATTCAACGCTCGCCGCGGTGAACACCATCGCCCGGGTGCGCGGCAACAGGCCCTGCGGGTTGGCGAAGTAGGAGTTCAGCCGGGAGCGCAGGTTCTTGGCCTTGCCCACGTAGACCACCCGTGAGTGTTCGTCGCGGAAGCGGTAGACGCCCGGATCCACGGGGATCTCTCCGGTCTGCGGGCGGTAGGTGCGGGGATCTGCCATCAGTCGAGGACCGGGCTCTGGTTGTAGCTGGCGGAGCGCTGCTGGCCGCTCAGTTGGGCGATTGAATCCATGATGGTGTCAGTGACCTGCCGGCGGGCGGGTAGGGAGTGCCCGGGCCCGGTTTTCTCGAAGTACAGGGGCACGCCGATCCTCATGGTGAAGTGTTGGGGTTTGATCCGTTTCTGGCCTGCCGGCTGCAGGTTCTCGGTACCCAGCAGACCGACGGGAAGTACCGGGGCGCCGGTGGTCAGCGCGAGCCAGCCGACGCCGGTCCGCCCCCGGTACAGCAGCCCGTCACGGGACCGGGTGCCCTCCGGGTAGATGCCGATCCCGTTGCCGCCTTCCAGCAGTTCATGAAGGGTCTTCAGCGCCTGCACACTGGCCGCCTGCTGTCCGCGCTCCACCGGGATGGAGCCGACTCCCTCGAAGAAGGAGCGCATTGCTTTGCCTTTCAGGCCGCGGCCGGTGAAGTACTCGGCCTTCGCGAAAAACGCGACCGGGCGGGGCATGAGGGCCTGGATCAGGACGCTGTCCAGAAATGAAAGGTGGTTGGCGGCGACAATGAGCGAACCGTCCGCCGGGACGTTGGCCAGACCTTCGACGGTGGGGCGGCAGAGCCCGGCGATCAGTCCCCGGGTGCCGCTGCGGGTGAGGTCATAGATGCCCATGACGCACCTCCCGCGGCACCCGTGCGAGGATCAGGTCCAGCAGGACCTCAGCCGTATCGGCCGTTTCGGTGGCGCCCGCGGCACGGAACTCCTCGGGTGAGCCGAAGCCCCAGCCCACGGGGATGCAGTCAAGCCCGTTGGCCGCCGCTCCGCTGATGTCGTGCGATCGGTCGCCCACCATGACGGCGCCGTCGTACCTGCCCTCGTGACGGGCGAGTGCCGCGGCGATAATCGGAGTCTTGCCGTCCGGGCCTGGAACCTGTTCCTCATCGGGCGAACCATCGACCGAGTCGAACAATCCGTCCATCTGCTGGACGCGGAGCAGCTCACCCGCCAGCCCCTGCGGCTTCTGGGTCGCGACGGCGACCAGGTGTCCGGCGGCACGCAGCCGTTCCACGACCGCGATAATCCCGGGGTAAGGCTGGCTGCCCGCCATGCCCTTTAGTCGGTAACCCTCCCGGTAATGGGCGATGACCGGGTCCATGAGATGCTCCGGAACCGCCGCGATCTCGCGCAGGGAGGTGACCAGGGGTGGCCCCACCATGGCGCGCAGCTGATCATCCGACGCCTCCGGAAGCCCGTGGGCCCTCAGCGACGCGGTGATTCCACCGGTGATGGCGCCTGCAGGGTCGACGAGGGTTCCGTCGAGGTCAAAGAGCACGAGCAGGCGGTAGTTCATCACCGGCCAAGTTTCCCACAGCCGGTCCCCAGTGGAAAACTGCATTCCCTTCACGGAATATATCGACTGCTACCTATCGTCCGAGGGTTTCGGCGAGGAAGGTCCCGGTGTAGCTCTTCGTCGACTTGGCCACCTGCTCGGGGGTGCCGGTCGCGATAATCTGGCCGCCACCTGATCCGCCGTCGGGCCCGAGGTCGATGACCCAGTCGGCACTCTTGATCACGTCGAGGTTGTGCTCGATCGTGATCACGGTGTTCCCCTTGTCGACGAGTCCCTGCAGGACGAGCAGGAGCTTGCGGATGTCTTCGAAGTGCAGGCCGGTGGTCGGCTCGTCGAGCACGTAGATGCTGCGTCCGTTGGACCGCTTCTGCAGCTCGCTGGCTAGTTTCACGCGCTGCGCCTCACCACCGGACAGGGTAGTGGCAGGCTGACCCAGCCTCACATAACCGAGGCCCACCTCGACGAGCGTGTTGAGGTGCCGGGCGATCGGGCTGAAGGCGGCGAAGAACTCGGCTCCCTCCTCGATGGGCATGTTCAGCACGTCGGCGATGGTCTTGCCCTTGTAATGCACTTCAAGGGTTTCGCGGTTGTAGCGCTGTCCGTGGCAGACCTCGCACGGCACATAGACGTCGGGGAGGAAGTTCATTTCGATCTTCAGGGTTCCGTCGCCGGAGCAGGCTTCGCAGCGGCCGCCCTTCACGTTGAAGGAGAACCGGCCGGGAAGGTAGCCGCGCACCTTCGCCTCGGTGGTCTCCGCGAAGAGCTTCCTGATGTTGTCGAAGACCCCGGTATAGGTGGCGGGGTTGGAGCGCGGCGTCCGGCCGATCGGACTCTGGTCGACGTGAACCACCTTGTCCAGGTGCTCCAGACCGTCGATCCGCTTGTGCCGGCCGGCAACCTGCTTCGCGCCGTTCAGTTTGTTGGCGAGGACCTTGTAGAGGATCTCGTTGACCAGGGTCGACTTTCCGGATCCGCTGACCCCTGTCACCGCGGTCAGCACACCCAGGGGGAACGCGATATCGAACGAGGTCAGGTTGTGTTCACGTGCTCCGATGACCTTGAGCTGGCGTGACTTGTCGATCTTCCGGCGCTTCTTGGGAATCTCGATCTTCCGACGCCCCGACAGGTAGTCGCCGGTGATCGAGCGCTCATTGGTGAGCAGGTCTTCGAGCAGACCGGAGTGGACCACCTCGCCACCGTGCTCCCCCGCGCCCGGACCGATGTCGACAATCCAGTCGGCTTCCTGGATGGTGTCCTCGTCATGCTCGACCACGATCAGGGTGTTGCCCAGGTTACGGAGCCGGGCGAGCGTTTCGATCAGGCGTCGGTTGTCCCGCTGGTGCAGACCGATGGACGGCTCGTCGAGTACGTAGAGCACTCCCACCAGACCGGAGCCAATCTGGGTGGCCAGCCGGATCCGTTGGGCCTCGCCACCGGAGAGGGTGCCGGAGGAGCGTTCCAGGTTCAGGTATTCCAGCCCGACGTCGAGCAGGAACTGCAGGCGCGCCTGGATCTCCTTGAGCACCTGGGCTGCGATGTGGGCTTCCCGCCCGGTCAGGACCAGGTTGTTCAGGAAGTCGCTGCAGTCCCGCATCGGCATCGCGGCGACTGAAGCGATGGATTTGCCGTTGATCAGCACCGACAGGGACGCGGGGTTCAGCCGGGCTCCCCCACACGTGGGGCACGGAATCTGCCGCATGTATTCTTCGTAACGGTCGCGGGCGTGATCCGACTCGGTTTCCAGGTGCTTGCGGTGGATGTACTGCACCGCGCCTTCGAAACCGGTGCTGTACTTCCGCTCGCGTCCAAAGCGGTTCTTGTACTGGACAACCACCTTGTGGTCCTTGCCGTACAGGGCGGCCTCGCGGGCGCGGTCCGGCAGTTTCCGCCACGGCACGTCCATCTTGAAGTTCAGTTCCTTGGACAGGCCCTCGAGGAGCCGGGTCCAGTATTCAAGGGTCGCGGTGCCCAGTGACCAGGGGGCGATGGCGCCTTCCGCGAGGGAGAGGTCAGGGTTGGGTACCACCAGTTCCTCGTCAACCTCCAGCTTGGTGCCAATACCGGTGCAGGCCGGGCAGGCTCCGAAGGGGTTGTTGAAGGAGAAGGAGCGTGGCTCGATCTCGTCGATCGCCAGCGGGTGCTCGTTGGGGCAGGCGAGGTGCTCGGAGAAGGCCCGGATGCGCTTGGCATCCTTCTCGGGGAGGTCGACGAAGTCGGCGAGGACGCGACCGTCGGCGAGTTTGAGTGCGGTTTCCACCGAGTCGGTCAGGCGCTGGCTGATGCCGTCCTTGACCACCAGGCGGTCGATGATCACCTCGATGGTGTGCTTGTACTGCTTGCCGAGCTTCGGAGGGTCGGACAGCTGGATGACGTCGCCGTCCACGCGGGCCCGGGCGTAGCCTTTGGCGGTAAGTTCCTGGAACAGGTCGACGAACTCGCCCTTGCGTCCACGGACCACGGGGGCGAGGACCTGGAAACGCGTGCCCTCTTCCAGTTCCAGCAACTGATCGACGATCTGCTGGGGGGTCTGCTTCGCCACCGGCTCACCGCAGGTGGGGCAGTGCGGGCGTCCCACACGGGCCCAGAGCAGCCGCATGTAGTCGTAGATCTCGGTGATGGTGCCAACAGTGGACCGGGGGTTCTTGTTGGTGGACTTCTGGTCGATTGAGACCGCCGGCGAGAGGCCCTCGATGAAGTCGACGTCGGGCTTGTCCACCTGGCCGAGGAACTGCCGGGCGTACGCGGACAGGGACTCCACGTAGCGTCGCTGTCCTTCGGCGAAGATGGTGTCGAACGCCAGGGAGGATTTACCGGACCCGGACAACCCGGTAAACACGATCATGGCATCGCGAGGCAGGTCCAGATCGACGTTGCGGAGGTTGTGCTCACGCGCCCCCTTGACGATCAGGCGCGACAGGTCCTGGGACATTCTCGGGTCGGAAAACTCTGATTCGAGCGAAGTTGCAATAGACACCTGACTACTCTAATTGAAACTGCGTTCGAATACATGTTCGATCAGCGTGTTTTCAGCGTGTCGTCGGCGGGTTGGGGCGGGATGTTCACCGACGGCGCAGAGCCGCCCGTAAATAGGCGACCGCTTCGTCCTCGGTCAGGCCGTTGGCCTTGATCACATCCGCGTAGTCGTCAGCGGCTTCTGCGGCGCGTTGGCGGGCTTCGTCTCCAGCTGCTGCCACGACGGTTCCGGCCCGGGAGCGGGTGACGACGATGTTCGCCTGCTCCAGTTCCCGATAGGCCCGGGCGACGGTGTTCACCGCGACGCCCAGGTGGCCGGCGAGGGTCCGCACCGGTGGCAGCCGGGTGCCAACGGGCAGCGTCCCACTGTTCGCGGCGTCCAGGATCTGGACGCGGAGCTGTTCATACGGGGGAACCGAGCTTGCCTGGTCGATGCGCAGCCAGCCGGTGACATCGGTGCTGCCTGTTGCGCCAGGATTCACTGTTGCCTTTCGGTCTGAGGACTATCTTGTGATCTGTCAGCCCGCATTTCGGGCGCAGTGCAGATGCAGACATTGTTCCACGCGTCGATTCGACCCGATAGTCCCGCCCACTTCCCGGCGTGCCTAGACTTGGGCCATGCATAATCTTCAGGGCCTCACCATCCGCTCCATCTCCGTCAGCGAGATGGACAACAACGTGTACCTGCTGACCTCGAAGGCGACCGGCGCCCAGGTGCTGATCGACGCTGCTGACGACGCCGCCGCCATCGGCCAGCTGCTGCAGGATGGCTCCGCCGACAGCACCGCCGAGACCAAGCTGGCGCTGATCATCACCACCCACTCGCACTGGGATCATGTGCGGGCGCTGGCCGACGTCGTCGGGCAGACGAAGGCGCGGACCGCCGCCGGGACGGAGGACACTCCGGATATCGCCGTACCCACCGACGTTTCCCTCGATCACGGGGACATCGGCAACTTCGATGGTTTCGACCTCGAGGCGATCAAACTGCGCGGGCACACACCGGGCAGCGTGGCGTTGCTGTATCGCGATCCGCACGGTCCGGCGCACCTGTTCACCGGGGACTCATTGTTTCCCGGTGGCGTGGGAAACACCCAGGGTGACGCGGGCCGGTTCGAGTCGCTGCTGAACGACGTGTCGGAGCGGGTCTTCGACTACCTGCCGGACGACACCATCGTGCACCCGGGCCATGGCAAGGGCACCACGCTAGGGGCCGAACGGCCCCACCTCGACGAATGGCGGGCCCGCGGCTGGTAGCAGCAACCGACCAGGCTAGTTTTCCCGGTTCTTGACGCCGACGGCGAAGACCCGGCGGAACCCGAAGACTGTGCCCCATGGTTCCTCGGGATAGGCGCCGCGCAGCAGGGCGGTGTACTGGTCGAAAAAGGCCGCGGCGTCGTCGATGGAGAGCACATCCAGCACTGGCCGCAACCCGGTGCCCTTGAGCCATTGCAGGACGGGATCTGGTCCGGCGAGCACATGCTGGTAGGTGGTTTCCCAGACGTCGGCGGTCATCCCTGCCTCGCTGAGCATCCGCAGGTACTCATCCGGTTCCGACACGACGTCGGTATGCCTCAGCACTCCCCCGAGCTTGTCCTGCCAGGCGTTCGATCCGGCCAGCTCCCGCATCAGGGTGTGCGCCGGGGACCCGAAGTTGCCGGGAACCTGCAGGGCCAGCCACCCGCCGGGGCGAAGGGCACGCACCCACTTCTGCACCAGCCCGGCCTGGCCGGGCACCCACTGCAGGACGGCGTTGGTCACGACGACGTCGACGTCGCCTGCGGGTGAGAAGTCCCGGACATCTCCGGTCTCGAACCGCAGGTTAGCCGGCAGGTCGGACTGGTCCTTGGCGCGCTGCACCATTTCGGCCGACGAGTCGATGCCCAGCACCGCGGCCTCGGGCCAGCGGTCGGCCAGCAGCCGGGTCAGATCCCCCGGCCCGCACCCCAGGTCGATGACGACCTGCGGATCGGCGTGGTTGATCCGACCGACCAGGTCGACGAACGGCCTGCCACGGTGGTCGGAGAACAGCGAGTACTGTGTGGGATCCCAGCGCATGCTTCCAGCGTATCGGGCAGCCCGAACGAGCCAGTGCCCCCGGCGAGGCGGCAACGGATAGGCTGGAGTCCTATGAGAATCCAGGAACACCTCCCCGCAGGCACGGACCAGGCCGACGATGTCTACAGCGCGTTCCTCGCGTGGACAACCAGCGAGGGAATGAACCTGTACCCGGCGCAGGACGAGGCGGTGCTTGAGCTGGTCTCGGGCAACAACGTGATCCTCGCGACGCCCACCGGCTCCGGGAAGTCGCTGGTCGCTGTGGCCGCCCACTTCGACGCCATCGCCCGCGGCAAGCGTAGCTACTACACGGCGCCGATCAAGGCGCTCGTGTCCGAGAAGTTCTTCGCCCTCTGCGAGACGTTCGGCGCCGAGAACGTCGGCATGATCACCGGCGATTCGGGAGTGAACCAGGACGCCCCCATCATCTGCTGCACGGCCGAGATCCTGGCGAATATTGCCCTCCGTGAGGGTGCACAGGCCGACGTCGGCACAGTCATCATGGACGAGTTCCACTTCTACTCCGACCCGCAGCGCGGCTGGGCCTGGCAGGTCCCGCTGCTGGAGCTGCCGCAGGCCCAGTTCCTGCTGATGTCGGCGACACTCGGTGACATGACCCGCTTCGAGGAGGCGCTGACGGAGCTCACCGGCCGCGCCAGCACCACCATCAGTAGCGCCGAACGCCCCATTCCCCTGCACTTCTACTACGTCGAGACGACCGTCCAGGAGTCCTTGGAGGAGCTACTCAGTACCCGGCAGGCGCCGGTGTACGTGGTGCATTTCAGCCAGGCGGAGGCCATCGAGCGGGCGCAGAACCTGATGAGCGTCAGCGTCTGCTCCCGGGAGGAGAAGGACAGGATCGCCGATCTGATCGCCACGTTCCGGTTCTCCTCCGGCTTCGGAAAGACGCTGAACCGGCTCGTCCGGCACGGTATCGGCGTCCACCACGCCGGCATGCTTCCCAAGTACCGCCGGTTGGTCGAGCAGCTGGCGCAGGCCGGGCTGCTGAAGGTCATCTGCGGAACCGACACGCTGGGCGTGGGCATCAACGTCCCCATCCGCACCGTCCTGTTGACAGCGCTCAGCAAGTACGACGGCGTCCGCACCCGTTTGCTCAACGCCCGCGAGTTCCATCAGATCGCCGGCCGTGCCGGGCGGGCCGGGTATGACACGGCGGGAACCGTCGTCGTGCAGGCCCCAGACCACGTCGTTGAGAACACGCGGGCCATGGCCAAGGCCGTCGGCAAGTTTGGTGACGACCAGAAGAAGCTCCGCCAGGTGGTCCGGAAGAAGCCGCCCACCGGTTTCGTCTCGTGGGGCAAGCCCACCTACGAGCGGTTGGCGGCTGGCACGCCCGAACCGCTCACGTCGAGCTTCGCCGTCAGCCATTCGATGCTCCTGAACCTGCTGGAACGTCCCGGCAACCCGTTCTCGGCGGCACAGCGGCTGCTCAATGAAAACCATGAGACCCGGGCATCCCAGCTGCAGCTGACCCGCAAAGCCATCGGTATCTACCGGTCGCTGGTCACGGCGGGCATTGTTGAGAGGCTTCCTGAGCCCGACGCCGACGGACGCTCGATCCGTCTCAAGGTGCACCTACAGGCCAACTTCGCACTGAACCAGCCGCTGTCCCCGTTTGCGCTGGCCAGCCTGGAGCTGCTCGACCCCGAGAGTCCCACCTACGCGCTGGATGTGGTCTCGGTGATCGAGGCGACGCTGGAGAAGCCACGCCAGGTCCTCAACGCCCAGGAGAAGAAGGCCCGCGGCGAGGCGATCGGCGCCATGAAGGCCGACGGCATCGAGTATGACCAGCGGATGGCGCTCCTCGAGGAAGTCACCTACCCGCAGCCGATGGCGGAGCTGCTGTTCCAGGCGTTCGACGTCTACCGCAGCGGCGCTCCCTGGCTGGGCGACTTTGAGCTGACCCCGAAGTCGGTGGTCCGGGACATGTACGAGCGGGCTATGAACTTCGGCGAGTACATTGCCTTCTACTCACTGACCCGGTCCGAGGGCATCCTCCTGCGTTACCTCGCCGACTGCTACAAGGCACTGCGCCAAACTGTTCCCACCGAGGCCCTCCGGGAAGACCTCACCGACATCATCGAGTGGCTTGGCGAACTGATCCGCCAGGTCGACTCCAGCCTGCTCGAGGAGTGGGAGCTCTTGGCCGCCGGCGGACGACCCGACGGCGACACCACCGTTGATCTGCCGCCGGAACCCGACTCCGTAACCTCCAACGAGCGTGCCTTCCGGGTGATGGTCCGCAACGAGATGTTCCACCGGGTCAAGCTCTTTGCCGACGAGGACGACGTGGCGCTGGGTGCCCTCGACGGTGCCTCCGGGTGGGACACCGATCGGTGGACTGAAGCCCTCGATGGCTACTTCGGCGACTACGAAGATATCGACGACGGCCCCGAGGCCCGCGGTCCAGCCCTGCTGATCATCGAGAAGGTGCCCGGCAGCTGGAAGGTCCGCCAGATCTTCAAGGACCCGTTCGGCAACCACGACTGGGGCATCAATGCCGTCATCGATCTGGCGGCCTCCGACGAGGCCGGCGTCCCCGTGGTCACGGTGACCGGAGTCGGGGCGCCCTAGCTGGACTGGGTTTCCTAGCTGGCCTGGACCGCACTGGCCTGGGGCTAGCTGGTCTGGAACTCCTAGTGGGTCCAGTGTCTGTCCTAGCTTGCCTGGGGCGCGCTAGCGGGTCTGGGGTGTCCGCGGTTGGGGCACAGAGCCGGGTTCGCTCCAGCCACAGGCCTTCCGGCCCGACCTTCTCAGCCCTTCCGGCCAGACTTCCTATGCATAATCTGAACCTATGCATGATCTGAACAGAGCCATACACGAGCAGGGTCCCAGAACCCTCCACGATGGAGAGGCGAATCTGGTTAGAAGGGTGGCGGGTCGTCCTGTGGTGCCGGTGGTGGGTCTGGTCGGGTGAGGTAGGTTTCGCCCATGGGTGAGATGGCGATGATCAGTCCGGGTTCGGGTTGTTGGTAATGCCAGTAGCCCTCGGATTTGAGTTTGTGGTGGCGTTTACACAGGACTGCCAAATTCGAGTAGCTGGTTTTCCCGCCTTGTGACCAGGGTTTTGTGTGGTCGAGTTCGCAGAACACGGCCAACCTGTTACACCCCGGATGCCTGCACGTCCGGTCCCGCACCCGGACCGCGTCCTGGAGGTCTTTCGGGACCCGGTAGGTCGTGGCGTCGGCGCCGAGTCTGGCACCGGTGAACGGGTGGGTGAGGATCCTCGTGAATGATGGTGCGTGTCCGGCCAACCGGCGGGCAGTGTCGGGGTCGATCGGACCGTACCCTTCGAGTTCGCCCGGGGTGTCCCCGCCGAGGAGGGTCATCACGGGGACAGTAACGAACACTTTCGCCTGCACACCCCAATACGCACCTGCACCACCACGGCCGGCCAACCCGCCGGATGCATCGGCACCGTCGGTGGTGCCGGCGCTGGTCAGGACATCTGCGAGGACGTCGGCGCGGAGCTGGGTGAGGGTGCGTGCTTCGTCGGGGCCTTGGAGGTTGCGGGCGGCCGTGTCGACCCGGTGGAAAATCCCCGCAGCCTGATCGACCGGAAGATAGGCTTCGAGCCAGGCCATCCCGTCATAGGCAGGGGTGAGGTACACCCCGCGTTCCTTCACCGCTTTCTGGTGTCGGGCGGTGACGGATTCTGGGTGGAGTTTTTCCCGGAGCCGGTTCGCCTGCTGCCGAAACTTCACCACGGTCGTCTGGGACGCCATCCCGATCAGCCGGGCCTCGAACTCGGCTGTCGCTGTGGGGTCGGTGTCGGGGATGCCGGTGGCTTCCTCCACCACAGCCCAGGCGTGCCGCCGGCTGAGTTTCCCGGCCTCCAATGCTTCCAGGGTCGCGGGGTAGTACCGGGTTAGCAGCGTGCTGTGCTCGACCAGGAACCCGGCCGTCCGCTCCGGCAAATGCAACGCCGCACTGATCTCAGCGGCGGTGAGGGTTGCTTCGTAACCCCAACCCCGGGGGTCGTGGCGGGTTTGCTCGGTTTGCAGGTCAAGGACCCGGGTAACAATCTTGGCTTCCTGGGCGTCGAGCCAGGACCGTGCTTCGTCGATGTCTTTCAACGTGTCCAACGCCTGACAGGCATCCAAACCACCCACCGCCGCCAGTTGAAGCTGCCCAGTCAGTGCGGGAGGCTCGCTACTGGAACGGACCCGTTCATCCGGGTCGCCTCCCAGATGAAAGGAAACCCCACGATTCAGAGAACAACCACGCCGAATCAGACTCTGTAGATTCAGACTCTGTTGAATCTGACTCCGTTGATTCTGGCCCTGTTGAATCGGACTCGGCAGTCTCCCCTTGGTTCGGATCAGCGTCGTCCTCAGCGGGGTCCGTGGCGGCGGTGGGCCTGGGCTGCTCAACTACCGGGGCCGTCCACACCGACTCGACACCCAACGGACCAGCCGGCCCATACCCCGAGGAAGACCCGGTGGAAGACCCAGTGGACGTCTCCCCGGACGTATCCCCGGACGTCTCCCCAGCTGTCTCCGTGGAAGTATCCGGAGTCCCGCTATCGGAAGCAGAATCCGCGCCAGAATCGGGGGATGATCCCGGTCCGGGAGAAGAAGCTTCACTGCTTTCCATACCTCAATTCCATCACCCGGCACTGACAAAATAAGGGGCGATCGAGGGGTGCCCAAGAAACTTTTGGATCTTTTTTCTGGGCAGGTGATTCTGCTCTGGCATCGCTTTGGCAGCCTTCAAACGGCCCTCGCGCACGGCTCAAACTGCCCTGATGTCGGGCCTCCGAAACAACCCGTCAAGCACCCCCTTAAGCGACCCGTCAAGCAACCCGTCGACGTAACCATCATCGCTCCCGTTGAACGACAGGTTCAGGCGAGGTGCAGGTTCGAGCCTCTCCAGAATTCCCCCACGCTGCCCCTGGGCTACCGGCCGCCAGCGGAATCGCTAGGGTTGAAGACATGACTATCCGAGACGCCCGCCCGGAGGATGTACCCACTATCCTCCAGCTCATCCATGACCTGGCCATCTACGAGAAGGAACCCGACGCCGTCAGGAACACACCCGAGCAGCTCACCCAGGCCCTCTTCGGCGACTCACCGGCAGTGTTCGCCCACGTCGCCGAATCAGATGGCGCCATTCAGGGTTTTGCGCTCTGGTTCCTGAACTACTCCACCTGGGAGGGCGTCAACGGGATCTACCTTGAGGACTTGTATGTCCGGCCCGAAGCCCGGGGCGAAGGCCACGGCAAGGCACTCCTGCAGAACCTGGCACGCATCGCCGCCGAGCGCGGTTACGCCCGGGTCGAATGGTCGGTCCTCAACTGGAACGAGCCGTCCATCAGCTTCTACGACAGCCTCGGCGCCTTCCCCCAGGACGAGTGGACCACCTACCGCCTCACCGGCCCCGCCCTCACGGCCGTTGCCAGCGGATCCGCCACGTGAGTGCTCAGCCAGAGGCCGACGTCGTCCCCCATCAGCGCGGTGTTACCCACCTGATGCACGGTGCCCGCACCACCGGTCACCACTTCACCATCCCGTTGGACCACAGCGAGCCCGACGGCGAAACCATCACCGTCTTCGCCCGCGAGTACAGCTCCCTGGATCACGACGACGTTGCTGGGCTGCCCTGGCTGCTGTTCCTGCAGGGCGGCCCCGGCGGCCGCGGCGCCAGGGTGACCCAGCTGGGCGGCTGGATGAAAGCAGCGGCCAAACACTTCAGAATTTTGATGCTTGATCAGCGGGGCACCGGCCGGTCCACTCCAGCGGATGCCAGGACGCTGCCGACCCGCGGCGACGCCGCAGCCCAGGCCGAGTACCTCACGCACTTCCGGGCCGACTCGATTGTTGCGGATGCTGAACTGATCCGCCGCCAGTTGGTCGGAGCGCCCTGGACGGTCTTCGGTCAAAGCTTCGGAGGTTTCTGCGCCCTGACGTACCTCTCTTTCGCCCCGGAGGGCATGGACCGCGCCCTGATCACTGGTGGGCTCGCACCGCTCGGAGGGTCACCCGACCGGGTCTATGCAGCCACCTACCGGCTCGTCGAGGCACGGAACCGGGAGTATTTCGCCAGGTACCCCGGGGATCGGAACATCCTCACCCGGATCGCCCGGCACGTCGCCGCCGTCGACGAGCGGCTCCCGACCGGTGAACGGCTCTCTGTCGAACGCCTCCAGATGATCGGCTCATTCCTCGGCGGCAACACCCGCGTCGACGCGCTCCACTATCTCCTGGCGGACGCCTTCGTCGCGACCCCTGAGGGCGATCGACTCTCCGACGTGTTCCTCGACGCGGTGTGGGCGCAGGTCAGCCGGTCCTCCAATCCGCTGTACGCACTGTTGCACGAGTCGATCTACTGTCAGGGTGCGGCCTCCGCGTGGTCCGCGGACCGGGTCCTGGCCGCATATCCCCAGTTCCTTCCCACCGCTGACGAGCTCCTCCTGACCGGTGAGATGGTCTACCCCTGGTACTTCCAGCAGGACCCCGCGTTGGTCCCGTTGCGGGAAACCGCCGACCTCCTGGCCGCGCGGACCGACTGGGGCCCCCTGTACGACGTCGACCAGCTGTCACGGAACACCGTTCCTGCCGCCGCCGCCGTGTACCAGGAGGACATCTACGTGGACCACGGTCAGTCGATGGAAACCGCACGGGCTGTCAACGGTTTGCAGGCATGGGAAACAGCCGACTTCCACCACGACGGAATCTCCGACGACGGCGAAGCGATCTTCACCCGGCTACTTGGTATGACCGGATGGCCCGCCTGACCGGATGTGTCAGTGAACGGGTGTGCCTGGCCGGATCAGTCAGTGAACGGGCGCGCCTGGCCGGATCAGTCAGTGAACGGACCGATGCCGGACCCTGCTGAACAGTAGCGCCCCCCGACACGCAGCCGGCCCGCCAGTCCCGGAATTGCGGTGCTGGCGGGCCGGGGCGGCGCGCTGATCGTTTGGTAGAGCCGAGGAGGCTAGCTGTCGACGTCGGCCGCGCGGGCCTTGCGGGCATCCTCTTCCAGCTGGGCGTCGATGGCAGCCTGCTCGGCCTTCGGGCTGAGCAGGCTCAGGACGACGGCGATCACGATGGTCCCGAGGATGATGCCCAACGACACAAACGTCGGGATGATCGGTGCCCACTCGATGTGCTGCCCGCCGTTGATGAATGGAAGCTCGTTCTCGTGCATGGCGTGGAGGATCAGCTTGATGCCGATGAACGCGAGGATCACCGAGAGTGCGTGCTTCAGGTAGATCAGGCGGGTCATCAGTCCACCGAGCAGGAAGTAGAGCTGACGCAGACCCATCAGGGCGAAGATGTTGGCCGTGAAGACGATGAACGCGCTCTCGGTCAGACCGAAGATGGCCGGGATGGAGTCAACGGCGAAGAGCAGGTCGGTGAGGCCGATCGTGACGAACACGATGAGCATCGGGGTGAAGACTTTCCGGCCGTCAACCACGGTGCGGATCTTGTTGCCGTCGTACTTATCGGTCATCGGCAGGACATTACGGAGGTTGCCGATCAGCTTGTTCTCGCTGCCATGCTCCTCATCCTCACCACTGTCCTTGGCCTGCTGGTAGGCCGTGTAAAGCAGGAAAACGCCGAAGATGTAGAAGATCCAGCTGAAGTTGCTGATCAATGCGGCGCCCAGGAGGATGAAGATACCGCGGAGGACCAGCGCAATGATGATGCCCACCATCAGTACTTCCTGCTGGTATTTCCGGGGTACCGAGAACCGGGCCATGATGATGATGAACACGAACAGGTTATCGATGCTGAGGCTGTACTCGGTGACCCAGCCGGCCACAAACTGGCCGCCGTAGTCAGGGCCGGTGAAGATAAACATCAGGACGGCGAAGACCAGGGCGAGGGACACGTAGAACGTGACCCAGAGGCCGGCTTCCTTCATGGACGGCTCGTGGGGGCGCTTGACCACCAGGAGCAGGTCGAAGAGAAGGATGAGGCCAAGCACAATGAATGTGCCGACCTCGAAAGCCAGCGGCAACTCCAGTGTGGGTTCGGGCATGAAAGACCTTTCGGAGGGTGCAGCGGTGTCCGCAAGTCTCTCCGCCGCGGCATCTGCCAGTCGGCCGCTACGCCCGGCAGGGCAACGATGCCCTGCGTGTTGACGTTCGTAGCGCTTCGGGATACTCCCCTACGTCCGCATCATCGTAGCCTAACCACCTCTCGGATCAGGAAATGACAGCCGTAACCTTTCAATTTCCTCGGTCAACTGGGCGGCCGTCCAATAGTCATCGTGCCCACGGAGTACACCGACAGCGTCAGGGTCAGCGAGCTGCCGGTTGTCGGCGCACGGGACGGCTGTCCCAATCGGGTCGGTATCCCGCCAGAGATTCACCCAGCCCCGGCCGGCGGTGTTGCTGCTGATACGCCGAAAGAGGTCATCGTTGAAGTAGGCGGGAAAGAACGCACCGTACAGGGAGGCCAGCGGTGAGCCGGCGGTGACCAGGAGGGGACTACTGGCGTCCGATCTCGGCGTGTGGGCCAGGAGCCATGCGCAGATCACTGAACCTTGGCTATGCGCCACCAGCACCACTTGCCCGACGTCGGCCCGCCGGGTTTCGGCCCGGATACCCTCCACTACCGCATCGCGGTAGGAGACCCCGGCGAGTGGGTGGTCACGGATGGGCCAGAAGCCGGCAATGTCGGCGATTTTCCCCAGCACGTTGCGAACCGGTGCGAGCTGGCCGAGCAACAGCACCAGGATCACGGCAGCGCCCGCCAGGTGGAGCGCAAGAATGGCCAGTGCGAGCCACGGACCGCCCAACCGTCCCTCCCCGAGGGTGACCGCAGCGGCGATCCCGGCGGCGGCCAACAGTCCTGCCGCGGGCAGGATCCGGGGCACCAGCGTGGGCGCGCCCGCGGTCAGGCGGTGGAGCCACCGGGCCCGCTGCACCGGGGTCCCCCACAGTGCACGGAGGCCCAGAGTCCGGGTGAGTGAGAGGACGACGGCGGCGGCGAGGGCAACGGCCGCCACGACGATCAGCGCAAGGAAGGGGAAAAGATCGAGCCGGCTGTCCCCTGCCTCGGCGGTGCTGTCGTAGGCGAGCAGGATCGCGTGGCTCGTGTTGCGGGCAGGGGTGGGGCCGTCCGCACTGGACGCGCCGAAAAGGCCGGTGATGTACACCAGAATGTTGTCGAGCACCATGCGCAGCAGGGACGTCACACTGTGCAGCAGCAGGACCGCCGCCACCAGCAGCACCCCCGCCGCGGCCTCCGGGGCACGGCGGTCTTCCGGACGCGCCGCCCAATAGCGGACCAGCAGGAGCGTCGCGGCGAGGACAGCAACCCCAGTGCTGAGCGCCATCCAGAGGGCCATCGCGTCCAGCCGCTCCAGGGTGGGCACCTGACTGGAAGCGTTGGCAGAAATGGGGGTGGCGACGGAAGGCCACCCGCCGTAGGCCAGCTGCGCTGGACGGAGCCAGGCGACGGCCAATCCTGCGCCCATGATCAGCCCGAGGTGGGTGAAGACACCCCGGGCGTCGGGGAGACTCTGCTCTCCCTGCTGGCGCCCCTCGGTGTGGCTCCCTCCCTGACGCCTCCCCTCGCTGTGGCTCCCTGCCTGCTGGCGCCCCTCGGCCTGGCGGCTGATGACCGCCCGCCACCGGTAAAGCAGCCAACCGGCGAGGCCGACTGCGGCGACGATCGCCGTCGTCCTTCCCGCGGCCGATCCGCTGACTTCCGGCGGAAGGTGGCGCAGCACGGTTTCGCCAAGCACCACCAGCCAGGCCAACTGGCTGACGGTGAGGACAAGTCCCACCAGGCCGACGCACATCCGTAACAGGGGGCCGCCCACCCCAGCTGGACCGACGGTGTGCATGCGCCCCGCCACATTGGCCAGGGTGAAGGGGAACGCCAGGTACCAGAGGAACCCGGTGTTCCGGCGGTTCGACCGCGACCAGTTGATGATCCTCAGCCGGTGCTGTGGGACCGCCGGTGCGTCGGCCGTTTCCACCCAGGAGTTGAACTGGCGGACTCGGGGCCGTCCCAGCGCGCTCAGGTAGTCATGGTCTCCTACCCCGTGCACCCGGATCTCGGTGAAGGGTCCGGTGGTGGGCGGGCGGCGACCTGTCATGGAGTTTAGGCGTGCCCGGCCGTCTGCATCTGCCGTAGTTCCTTCTTGAGGTCACCCACCTCGTCGCGCAACCGGGCGGCCAGCTCGAAGTGCAGGTCGGCTGCCGCGGAGTGCATCTGGTCGGTGAGCTGGCTGATCAGGTCAGTCAGGTCCTCCGCGGGCACAGCTGCAAGCCCGTCGTGACGGACCGGAGTCCCCCCCTTGGCAGTCTTACCGCCCTTGCGTTTCCTGCCTGTTTCTTCAAGCAGCGCCCGGGTATCGGCGTCCTCCTGGGCAATCGAATCGGTGATGTCGGCGATGCGCTTCCGCAGCGGCTGCGGGTCCACCCCGTGCTTGAGGTTGTAGGCCACCTGGATTTCGCGGCGCCGGTTCGTTTCGTCAATCGCCTTGGCCATCGAATCGGTGATCCGGTCGGCGTACATGTGCACCTCGCCGGACACGTTTCGGGCGGCACGCCCGATCGTCTGGATGAGGGACGTGGCGCTGCGCAGGAACCCCTCCTTGTCGGCGTCGAGAATGCTGACCAGTGAGACCTCGGGGAGGTCGAGGCCCTCACGGAGCAGGTTGATGCCTACCAGGACGTCGAAGGTGCCGAGCCGCAGCTCGCGCAGCAGCTCGACCCGGCGCAGGGTGTCGACGTCGGAGTGCAGGTACTCCACCTTCACCCCGTGTTCCAGCAGGTAGCCGGTGAGATCCTCGGCCATGCGCTTGGTGAGCGTGGTGACCAGGACGCGTTCGTTGCGTTCCACCCGGGTGCGGATCTCGCCCAGCAGGTCGTCGATCTGGCCCTTGCTCGGCTTGACCACGACCTCCGGGTCGATCAGCCCGGTCGGGCGGATGATCTGCTGCACATAACCGTCGGACTTGCCCAGCTCGTACTTGCCCGGCGTCGCCGACAGGTACACGGTCTGGCCGATCCTTTCGAGGAATTCGTCCCACTTCAGGGGCCGGTTGTCCATGGCGGAGGGCAACCGGAACCCGTGGTCCACGAGGGTACGCTTTCGGGACATGTCCCCCTCATACATGGCGCCGATCTGCGGGATGGTCACGTGGGATTCATCCACGACCAGCAGGAAATCGTCGGGGAAGTAGTCGAGGAGGCAGTGCGAGGCCGAGCCCGGCCCGCGCCCGTCAATGTGCCGCGAATAGTTCTCGATACCGTTGCAGAACCCCATCTGCTGCATCATTTCGAGGTCATAGGTGGTGCGCATCCGGAGGCGCTGCGCCTCGACCAGCTTGTTCTGTGACTCCAGCTCATCGAGCCGGACCTGCAGCTCGTCCTCGATCTGCTTGACCGCGCGGTTCATCCGTTCCGGACCCGCAACATAGTGCGATGCCGGGAACACGTACATCTCGGTCTCTTCCCGGACAATCTCACCGGTCAGGGGGTGCAGGGTGTAGATCTTCTCGACCTCGTCGCCGAAGAACTCGATGCGGAGCGCCAGTTCCTCATACATCGGGATGATCTCGACGGTGTCGCCGCGCACCCTGAACGTGCCGCGGTGGAAGTCGATGTCGTTGCGGGTGTACTGCATTGACACGAACTTCCGCAGCAGGTCATCCCGGTTCATCTGCTGGCCGGTCTCCAGCGTGACCATTCCGGCGACGTACTCCTCGGGGGTGCCCAGGCCGTAGATGCAGGACACCGTGGCGACGACGATGACGTCCCGGCGGGTCAGCAGGGCGTTCGTGGCCGAGTGGCGGAGCCGCTCCACCTCCTCGTTGACCGAAGAGTCCTTTTCAATGAAGGTGTCGGTCTGCGGTACGTAGGCTTCAGGCTGGTAGTAGTCGTAGTAGGAGACGAAGTACTCGACGGCATTGTTTGGCAGCAGTTCACGGAATTCGTTGGCCAGCTGTGCGGCGAGGGTCTTGTTCTGCACCATCACCAGGGTGGGGCGTTGGACCTGCTCGATCAGCCACGCCGTCGTCGCACTCTTGCCGGTGCCGGTGGCGCCCAGGAGCACCACGTCCTTTTCGCCACCCTTGATCCGCTCGCTCAGCTCGGCGATCGCGGCCGGCTGGTCGCCAGCCGGATTGAAATCACTGATCACTTCGAACGGGGCGACCACCCGGTTAATTTGCTGCGCAAGGCTCATATAAATACGTTAGACCCTCCCCCGGACAATTACTGTCCTCATGCCCGTGACTTAGCCGACGGCGGAAGGCGGTCCCGGCCGCCAGCCGGTGTCGGCGATCCACCGGGTCAGCAGGGGGTCGGCAACCTGGGTGAACCAGGCTTCCTTGCACTGCGCGTAGCCGTCCGTTCCCTGGTCGTCAGCGTGGTCGGCCGCACAGCGTTCCTTCTCCGCCAGATACCGGGCTGCGGCGTCCGGATCGGACCGCAGCCAGTCCCTGAAGGACAGCGCGTAACACCATCCCGGCGAGCCCTGGACCCTGACGTGCACATTCGCCGGGCGTCCGGGGTCGGCGTTGGCGTGCAGTCGCTTCGCCCACCGGTCCGGATCGGGTGCGGCTGGTTTCGGCTCATCCTGCACAATGCCTTCAACGAGGGGGAACCCCGCCGCAGTGAGTCTGTCGGCAATCCTGTCGGCGTCCGCCAGGCTCGCCACGGTGACCTGCAGATCGATGACGTCCTTGGCCGGCAGGCCGGGAATCGCCGTCGAGCCGATGTGGTCCGCTCCCAGCACCAGGGGATCCGCCAGGCGCAGCCGGCCTGCGATCCGCTCCGCCTGCACCGGCCAGTCATCCCGGTATTTTTCGAGCTGCGGCCCGCCGGTCCGTCCCGCACGCACACCCCTGACCAGGTTGGTGTTGAACGGGACCACCCGGTCCCGCCACAACCGGTCCACCGCGGCCAGCAGTTCTTCGGCGGTTCCCTCATTGGGGATGACGACGTCGGCCGCTTTAGCGCGCTCGGCCCGCGTCGCCTGCGCCGCGATCCGGGCCCGTGCGTCGGCGTCGCTCATTCCGCGGTCGGAGGTCAGCCGTCCCAACCGCACCTCGTCGGACGCATCGACCACTACCACCAGATGGAACTGGTGCTGCTGGCCGGTCTCCACGAGCAGGGGAATGTCCTGCACAACGACGGCGTCCGGCGGAGCGGCGGCGGTCAGCTCACGCGCCCGGTCGCGGACCAGCGGATGGATGATGGAGTTCAGGGTCATCCGGCGCGACGGGTTCCCGAAGATGGCTTTCGCCAGGGCGGGCCGGTTCAGGCCGCCGTCGGGCAGGAGCATCTCCGCGCCGAACTCCGTGACGACGGCCGCCAGCCCGGCCGATCCTGGCTCGACGGCCTCCCGGGCCAGGACATCCGCGTCGACCAGCACCGCCCCGAGCTCTTCCAGACGTTGAGCGACGAGTGATTTCCCGGCGGCGATCCCGCCGGTGAGGCCGATTCTGAGCATGTCCCCCACCCTAGTACGCGGATCACTCGCAGTGCCCGCCCCGTATGCTTGATCCGGTGAGCGACAGTGGAATAACCGGCTATACGACGGTCCGGGGCGAGCACCGCCACGAGACCGAGGTTCGCCGGTCCCGTTTTGTCGCGGTCGTCCGGCGCGCCGACACCGAGGACGGCGCGCGGCATCTCGTCACCGACCTGCGGCGGGAATTCCACGATGCACGCCACCACTGCAGCGCGTTTGTCCTCGGCCCGGACCGGTCAATCCAGCGGGCCAACGACGACGGCGAGCCGTCCGGCACCGCCGGGGTGCCCATGCTGGACGCCATCCTGAAACGCGTTACCACCGGGGGCGCCACCGATCTGAGCGACCTCGCCGTGGTGGTGGTGAGATACTTCGGTGGTGTCCTGTTGGGTGCCGGCGGCTTGGTCCGCGCCTACTCCGACGCCGTTTCCCAGGCACTAGAGGCTGCACCAACCGTTCAGCGCCGACTGCTCCAGCAACTCACGGTCCCGGTGGCCCACGCCGACGCCGGTCGGGTCGAGAACGATCTGCGAGCCGCTGGCACCGGGATACTGGGAACCGACTATCTCGCCGACCGTGCGCTGATCCAGGTGGCCGTGCCAGCCGGGGAAGCCTCGGTGATGGACTTCACCGCCCGGCTTGCCTCCCTGACCGCCGGGCAATCCGGCGCCGAACTCCAAGACCTGAAATGGGTGGACTGTGACTGACTTTTCCTTCGACAACCTTCGGCGGGCTCCCGATGTTGAGGCCCCCAACCTCTTCGCGTTCGACGCCACCGACCGACTGCTCCTGGACACCGCCGGCAGTGCCATCAGTGAGGACCCGGCGGGCGTCGTCGTGATCGGTGATCACTATGGCGCGCTGACACTCGGTGCTGCTGCGCTGCACGGTGCGACGGGGATCCGCACCCACCAGGATCCGCTGTCCGGGGAGCTCGCGCTGACCCGCAATGCGACAGCGGCACGTTTGCCCGACAGGTACACACACCACCCGCTGGACGGCGCGCTGCTGACCGATGCCCGCATTGTCCTGCTGCAACTTCCCCGGTCGCTGGCCGCGCTCGATGAAATCGCCTGGACGATCGCCCGCCATGCCGCGCCCAATGTCCGCGTGTTCGCGGGCGGCCGGGTGAAGCACATGACCATGGCGATGAACGGCGTGCTCGCCCGCCATTTCGGCTCCGTAGCGGCGGGACTGGCCCGCCAGAAGTCCCGGGTGCTGACCGCCTCCGGGCCGGTGCAATCCGCTGTCAGCGGTTTCCCCGTTGAGGAGCAGCACGACGTCGGCCTGGCTTCCCCGCTGATCCTGCGGGCGTTCGGCAGTACATTTGGCGGGGCGAAGCTCGATGCGGGTACCCGTTACCTTCTGCCAGCCCTGTCCGCTGCGCGGTCAGTAGGGCACGCCATCGACCTGGGGTCGGGCAACGGCACGATCGCCGCCTACCTGGCGCTGACGCGGCCTACCCTGCAGGTCACCGCAACCGACCAGTCGGCGTCGGCGGTCGCATCCTCGCGGGCCACCGCTGAAGCCAACGGCGTGGGTGACCGGATCACCGTGGTGCGTGACGACGCGCTGTCCCTGGCGGCGGCGGCGTCGGCCGACCTGATCGTCCTGAACCCGCCCTTCCACCTGGAAGGCACGGTCCACTCAGGAATCGCGCTGAAGCTGTTCGCCGACGCCGGGCGGGTCCTGCGTCCGGGCGGCGAACTCTGGACGGTCTGGAACAGCCACCTGCAGTACCGGGGGCCCCTGACCCAGCTGGTGGGGCCCACCCGCCAGGCCGCGCGGAACCCGAAATTCACCGTAACGGTGTCAACGCGGACCTAATCCGGTGCTGCCTTTGGCACCCGAAAGAGTCATCTAGTCAGCAGGCTTACTTTCTGCAATATACTACTGGCATGTCCACCACAGCACAGCGCCCGTCACCATCGAAACTCAAGCAGGGGATCAGCGCGTCGTCAACGCCACCGGATTCGGTATCCCGGAGTGGATCTTCGGGCTCGTCGCGCTCATCGCTGTCGCCAACCGTTTGCTGCTCACCATGATCATGGCCAGCCGGGTTACCTATGGCAGGGAAGAACAGGGGCTGCTTCCCTCCGTGCTCGGCCAGGTACTTCCGAATCGCCGGACCCCCTGGGCCGCGATTGTCGTGACGACTGCCGCCGTTCTGGTCCTCAGCAGCACCGGTGACCTCGCGTCGCTGGCCGAAACCTTCGTGGTTCTCCTCCTGGCGATAGGGCTCGCGCTCTACGCAGTGCGGCGCTTCGCCTCACGGCGAGGCTCGGATTCACAAGGCGCCGACCAGCGCCCCACGGTCGGGGGCTGACCCATGCGCCCCACTGCAGCTCTCGGCTCCGGTTTCGCCGGACTGTTCGCAGCGATTAAAAAGGTCAGACCGCACCGGCCCATCCACCCGGACGGGGTGATGCTGCACGGGACCCTCACCCGCACAGGTCCGGTGATCCCGAGCGGCATCTCCTGGATCGACGCTCCGGGAGAGGACAAGGTCAGGGCCCGCCTGTCCCGTTCGGTGGGACTCCCCCGCTGGAGTCCCGACATCCTGGGCCTGGCCGTCCGTGTCCCCAGCGGGGCCAACCACTTCGATGTGCTCTTGGCATCAACCGGCGTATCGTTCCCGGGCCGGTTTGTGCTGGTCCCCCAGCAGAACATTATGGCTGCCACGTTCACCTCGCTCATGCCGTATAAAGGAGATAAGTCAGCGGTGCTTCTTGGCGCCTTCCCGCTGGACCCGGGCGGGAACCTCCCCGCTACACCCGTAGGCCTCCGCACCGGACTGGCGAAGCGACCGCTGGAGCTCGCACTGTGTTTCAGCCGGCCACTGGGTTCGTGGATCAGGTTCGGCACCCTGAGGCTGCTCCACGATCCCGAGCAGTCGAGTCTTCGTTTTGACCCGATCCGTCATCCGCTACCTGGGTCAGAAACTTACGCCTGGACCCGCGCGCTGCGGGAGCCCTCGTACGCCGAGGCACGGGCGGATCCAGACACGCAGCAGCCCCCCGTTGCCGGTAATTCAGCTTCTGGTCCCGGCCCCGATGCGGTTCCCGCTGCTGGAGCACCTGGCGCTCCGTCCCAGTGATCAGGCGCGGTGAATGGGACTGTCTAGACAATCCCATTCACCGCCCCTGGTCGGTGGGAAGCCTGATCAGGTCCAGCGTTAGCATCTAAAAAAGGCCCCCACCTCGCGGTGGGGGCCTTTTTTAGATGCTTACGCTGGACCTAGTTGCCGGTCAGCTTTTCGCGCAGTGCAGCAAGTGCTTCGTCTGACGCGAGGGTACCCGTGCCGACGTTGCTGTTGCTGCTGCTGTTGTTGGTGCTCTCAGCAGCGGCTGGCTCGGACGAGTAGCTGGTCGAGCTAGACTCGACAGGCTCGTTGGCCGCAGCTGCATCGTCGGATGCGTGCTGCACAACCTGCTTCTTGTGTGCTTCCCAGCGTGACTGGGCCTCAGCGTACTGAGCTTCCCAGGTAGCGCGCTGGGTGTCGTAACCCTCGAGCCATTCGTTCGACTCTGGGTCGAAGCCCTCGGGGTACTTGTAGTTGCCTTCTTCATCGTACTCGGCAGCCATACCGTACAGAGCGGGATCGAACTCGGTGCTGTCAGCATCGACGCCCTCGTTGGCCTGCTTGAGGGAGAGGGAGATCCGGCGACGCTCGAGGTCGATGTCGATGACCTTGACGAACAGTTCGTCTCCAACCGAGACAACCTGCTCTGCCAGCTCCACGTGGCGGACAGCCAGCTCGGAGATGTGAACGAGGCCTTCGATACCGTCTTCGACACGGACAAACGCGCCGAACGGAACCAGCTTGGTGACCTTACCCGGAACAACCTGCCCCAGGGCGTGGGTGCGGGCGAAGGTCTGCCATGGATCTTCTTGGGTGGCCTTGAGCGAGAGTGAAACACGCTCGCGGTCCAGGTCAACCTCAAGCACCTCAACGGTGACTTCCTGGCCAACTTCGACAACCTCGGACGGGTGGTCGATGTGCTTCCAGGACAGCTCGGAGACGTGGACGAGTCCGTCGACGCCGCCGAGGTCCACGAAGGCACCGAAGTTGACGATCGAGGAGACAACGCCGGGACGAACCTGGCCCTTTTCCAGCTTGTTGAGGAACGTGGAACGCACCTCGGACTGGGTCTGCTCAAGCCACGCACGACGGGACAGGACCACGTTGTTGCGGTTCTTGTCCAGCTCGATGATTTTCGCTTCGATCTTCTGGCCGATGTACGGAGCCAGATCGCGTACACGACGCATTTCAACCAGGGACGCAGGCAGGAAGCCGCGGAGGCCGATGTCGAGGATGAGTCCACCCTTGACAACCTCGATGACCGTACCGGTGACGACGCCGTCTTCTTCCTTGACCTTCTCGATGTCGCCCCAAGCGCGCTCGTACTGAGCGCGCTTCTTGGACAGAATCAGGCGGCCTTCTTTGTCCTCCTTGGTGAGCACCAGGGCTTCGACCTGATCGCCAACGGAGACAACGTCCCCGGGATCAACATCGTGCTTGATGGACAGCTCACGGGAAGGGATGACACCCTCGGTCTTGTAACCGATGTCGAGCAGAACTTCGTCGCGGTCAACCTTGACGACCGTTCCTTCAACGAGGTCTCCGTCGTTGAAGTACTTGATGGTGGCGTCAATGGCTGCGAGGAAGTCCTCAGCGGTGCCGATGTCGTTGATCGCGACCTGCGGTGCACCTGGCTTCTCGGTGGTGGTGATGGTCATGTAGTTGGGACTCCGTTGTGGATGATTAGTTGATCCGGCGGGCGCCGCCAAGCCAACAGGAAACCCTGCTGATTCGTGTGGAACCCGTCCGGAAGTGGACTTTTGGAGAGGAAACGGCCAACCAGTAACAGTCGGATAACCCGTTTCACAGTGCGCATTACACGCCCGTCTAGTCTAGCCGCCTGCGACAACACAGGTCAAAAGCGCCACCGACGGTGAAAGAAGGTTTCGAAGTGGGTAATACTGTGCGGGCTAGAAGTGGGTAATACAGTACGGGTCCGACGGCGTCTGAAAGATCCGGTCGAGGACGGCGATGCTGCCGTCCCCATCCGGGCCCTGCTCGGCAATGTGACCAACCGCGGCCAGAGTGTGCGCGGGGACACCTCCGAGATAGAGCGATCCGAGCGCGGCGACGTCCACGCGCAGCTGCGTCTCGGCGTCGTCGTCGAGGCGCGTCAGCGCACCCGTTCCGTCGGCGGCCGACAACCGGTACCGGCCGGCGGCGTAGCCGAGCGGATCGACAATTTCCAGGGTCACCGTGCCAGTCCCCTGGTACCCGCGCGCTCCCAGCGCCTTCGCCGGGTCGAGGATCCGCAGCCAGAGCACATCCTCGTCACCGGTCAGTTTGTAGCATCGACGGTCCTTCAGTGCCCAGGGCAGCGGGTCATTGACCGGAGCCAAGTTGAAGGTGATCCGCTCGATCAGGTCGATCGATCCCAGATACCGCCACAGTTCCAGGTAGGCGGCGCCGGAGACGGCCACCAGATCGATGATCTTCATCGTGTAGGGGCTGGTCCCCCAGCCGGAGAACTTGTAGGAGACATAGCCGTCGGGCCGGCCGTCATCGTCGTAGTGGACGGCGGTTCGCACACCCTTGTCCTCGACGGGCCGTTCCTCACCCCACCGGCCCGATGCGCGCTGCGGGTAGGCGAACTGGCGGCCGAGGGAACCAGTGGTCGCGTGGTGGAATCGGCCGAAGATCTGCTCGGACAGGGCAGCGGCGGACGCCGGCGACACCACTTCGGTGGCACCATAGGCGGGCGGGCGGAGGGCGAAGCGTTCCTTCACGTCAACCTCGATGTTGCGGGTGAACGTGGCCGTGCCGAAACCGAACCGTCCGTAGATGGTCGCCTCGGACGCGGTCAGCGCCGCGACGGCGAAGCCCTTGGCCGCCGCCCCCTCGAGGTCGGAGGTCATCATCCGGCGGAGCAGGCCGCGGCGGCGGTGGGTGGGCCGCACGGTGACGGCGGTGATCAGGTGCGCGTCGATCAGCTGCCCGTTCCCCACGTTCAGGGTGTTGATCATGGTTCCGTAGGTTGCCACCGGGATCCGGGGATCCCAGGCGTGGGTGCCCGCTGCGTCGTCGTAGGCGCCCCAGAGGGTGCGGCTGTCGGAGGCGAAGGCGCCGGCGTAGGTCGACAGGTCCTCCGGCTCGGTCCTTGTCTCATGGAACCCGAAGCGGATCGCCTCAAACCAGTGAGCGAGGGCGCTGTCGGGCGTCGAATCGGTTTCGGCGGTCACCGTGAAGGTGTCAATGCGCAGCGGGGCGGGGGCGGCGGGGTCCTGGGAAGCAGTCACGATCCATCAGCCTAGTGCCGCAGCACCCCGCGCACCAGCACCGCGGGTCAGTGGGCAGCCTCGTGCCAGCTCGCTCCCACACCGACTGAGACGTCAAGGGGTACGGTCAGGTCAGCGGCCGAGCCCATCTGTTCCCGCACCAGCAGTTCCACAGTGTCCTTCTCGCCCGGAGCGATCTCCAGGACCAGTTCATCGTGCACCTGCAGAAGCATCCGGGAGGCCAGGCCCTGCCTGCGCAGTTCGGCGTCGACGCCGAGCATCGCCTTCTTGATGATGTCCGCTGCCGAGCCCTGGATGGGGGCGTTCAGCGCCGCCCGCTCAGCCATTTCGCGGAGCTGCCGGTTGTCGCTGGAGAGATCCGGCAGGTAACGGCGGCGGCCTTCAATCGTGGACGTGAAACCGTCGACGCGCGCCTGTTCCACCACTCCGCGCAGATAGTCGCGGACGGCGCCGAACCGATCAAAGTAGTCGCCCATCAGGGTGCGTGCCTCATCCACCGAGATGGCCAGCTGCTTGGACAGGCCAAATGAGCTGAGGCCGTAGACCAAACCGTAGGACATGGCTTTCACCTTGGACCGCATGGCGCTGGTGACGTCCTCGGGGGCGACCCCGAAAATGTGCGCGCCGACAAACCGGTGCAGGTCCTCGCCTTCCCGGAACGCCTGGATGAGCCCCTCGTCGCCGGAGAGGTGAGCCATGATCCGCATCTCGATCTGCGAATAGTCGGCGGTCATCAGGCACTCGAACCCGTCGCCGACGACGAACACCTCGCGGATGCGCCGGCCCTCGTCCGACCGGACCGGGATGTTCTGCAGGTTCGGGTTCGTGGAGGACAGCCGCCCGGTCGCCGCGATGGTCTGGACGTAGGTGGTGTGGATCCGGCCGTCGTCGGCCACTGATTTCCTGAGCCCCTCCACCGTCTGGCGCAGCTTGGAGGCGTCGCGGTGCGCGAGGAGCTGTTCCAGGAACGGGTGCCCGGTCTTGACGATGAGGTCGGTCAGCGCGTCGGCATCGGTGGAGTAGCCGGTCTTGATCTTCTTCGTCTTGGGGAGTTCCAGTTCGTCGAACAGGACCGCCTGGAGCTGCTTGGGTGAGCCCAGGTTGATCTCCTTGCCGATGATCCTGAAAGCCTCGGCGCTGGTGGTGCTCATGGTCGCCGAGAAGTCGTCGAACAGCTGGTCGAGCCGCTCCATGGACACTGAGACGCCGGTGAGTTCCATTTCAGCGAGCACCTGGGCCAGTGGCAGTTCAAGCCCACCCAGCAGCTGGTTGGCACCACGTTCCACCAGCTGGCCAGCGAAATACTCACTGAGCTGCAGGGCCGCGAACGCACGGGCGATGGCCGGCGAGGCGACGTCTTCCTCCTCCAGCTGGAGCGCGAGCTGACCACCCGTGGACTCCGCCGGGGGTGCGATGGACATCTTCAGGTGCGACTGGCTCAGGTCACCGAGGTCGTAGGCGCGGCGGTCGGGCTGGATCAGGTAGCCGGAGATGGCGGTGTCGTCCACGACCCCAGCAAGTTTCAGTCCGCGGGCCGCGAGCAGCTTGTACGCCGCCTTGAAATCGTGGGCCACCTTCGGCGCGCCCAGGTCAGCCAGCCAGGCAGCAAGCACCTGCTCCGCTTCGGCGTCGAGCGTTTCCAGATCCACGTACGCCGCGTCCGTCGAGGTCACCATCGCCAGCCCGGCGACGTCGTCGTTCCCGGTGGTCGACTGGGTCACCAGCTGGACGGCGGCAGTGGCCTGGTTGGTGGCCTTGAACCAGGAGCCCAGGGCAACGGCATCGGCGAGGACCACGTGCTGGGGCGGGGTCATTTCGTCGTGCGACTCCGCGGCATCCTCCTCTCCGAACAGGTCGAACAAACGCTTGCGGAGGACGTTGAACTGGAGGGAGTCGAACAGTTCCTCCACGGCCGGGCGGTCGGGGGTCCGGGACACCATGGTGTCCAGTTCCACCGGCAGGTCCAGGTCGAGGTGCAGCTGGTTCAGTCGGCGGTTGCGCTTGACCAGTTCCACGTTCTCTCGGAGGGAGTCCCCCACCTTCCCCTTGATCGCCGCAAGGTTCTCGAGGATGCCGTCGAGCCCGCCGTAAAGCTTGATCCATTTGGCGGCAGTCTTGGGACCCACCCCGGGAACCCCGGGAAGGTTGTCGGCGGTCTCCCCCACCAGGGCGGCCAGGTCCGAGTACTGGTTGGGCGGGACGAGGTATTTTTCCTCCACCGCCTGCGCATCCATCTGCGGGATGTTGGTGACGCCCTGCTTCGGGTACAGCACTGTCACGCGGTCGTTGACCAGCTGGAAGGCGTCGCGGTCACCACTCACCACCTGCACATCCCAGCCCTCGGCCGCGGCACGGACCGACAGGGTGGCAATGATGTCGTCGGCCTCATAGCCTGCCATCGACAGGGTGGGAATGTGCATCGCCTGCATCACCTTGATGATCAGGTCCACCTGGCCGTGGAATTCCGTGGGCGTCTTGGCGCGGCCAGCCTTGTACTCGGTGTACTCCTCGGTCCGGAACGTCGGGGTGCTCAGGTCCAGTGCAACCGCCACATGGGTGGGCTTCTGGTCCCTGATCAGGTTGATCAGCATCGCGGTGAACCCGTAGACGGCGTTGGTGTGCTGCCCCGTGTCGGTGGAAAAGTTCTCGGCCGGCAACGCATAGAACGCCCGGTAGGCCATCGAGTGACCGTCGATCACGAGCAGGCGTTTGCGGGATCCGTCAGCCGGCTCGGTGGCCGTGGGAGGAGCGTCCGACAGAGTCGCAGCGGCCGGGGGAACATCGGGTTTGGTTGTTTGACTCACAGGTGCCAGCCTAGTTCCCATGACCCACAATTACACTCCGGAGCCGTCCGGACAGGAACCGACCGCAAACCCCTACGCCACCGAGCTGGCCGCCGCCGGTGTGCCGGAAGAGATGCACGAATGGCTCAGCGGCCACGGTATCGGGCGTCTCGCCGCGAAGATGGGGATCGTGTTCACGGAGATGACGCCGGAACACCTGGTGGCCACCATGCCGGTCGAGGGGAACGAGCAGGTGGCCGGGATCCTTCACGGCGGGGCGCACCTGGTCCTCGCGGAGACCCTGGGCTCATTCGCCGCCGGGCTCCATGCCGGCCGCGACCGGCAGGCGATGGGCATTGAGATCAGCGCGACGCACCACCGGTCGGCGTCGTCAGGGATGGTCACCGGCACCGCCACAGCCGTCCATCTGGGACGCACCCTGACCACCCACGAGGTGGTGATGACTGACGACGACGGCCGCCGCCTGTCCACCGCCCGGATCACCAACATCATCCGTGACAAACGCTGATCTTTTTTGCGCTCCCGGGGCCCCGGAATCCGCCGTCGATACGGGGGTAATCCTCTACGGGTGAACTTTTCCCCGAGGCATTGACAAGGTTCTGCAGCCTGAGGATGCTAGCACTGACAGCGGTCAACCGTTTCAGCGGATAGGGGACGCCTCTCCCCGATGAAGCAGGAAGTGGGGACGGGGCATGTCATTGAACACTCCGGTCCAGTGGAACTTGAAGATGTTGGGGTACTGGTGCCTTGAACGGGATCACCAGCCTCTCACCGTGGCCTTCCGGCAGCAGCGCCTGATCGCGGCCCTCGCGCTCCGCGGTGGTCGACGACGAAGCTACATTGCAGGCCTCCTGTGGCCCAACCGGACCGATGCCCAGGCCTCAGGCAGCCTGCGTGCCTGCCTGTGGAACATTGCACACCAGCTTCCCGGGCTGCTCCACCCCGTCAGCGACACGCTGGCCCTTGCACCCGGGATCACCATCGACGTTGACGAACTGCGGGGCACGATCAGCCTCGTGGACACGGGCGCCACCGTGCCGCAGGAATTTACCGCGGAGCTGCGGGCCGCCGACCTGCTACCAGGGTGGGACGAGGACTGGCTGCTTCCCGACCAGGACAGGGTCTTCCGCCAGCGCCTTGCCGCCCTGGAAACCCTCGCCGAAACGTATTTGGCTGGCGGGCAGCTGCCGGCAGCCCTCGATGCCGCCACCGCAGCAGTGGCGCTCGACCCGCTGCTGGAAAGCGCTCAGCGCTCTCTGCTGCGCATCCACCTGGCGGCCGGAAACAACGGGTCGGCGATGCGCAGCTACCGCACCTACCTGGCGACCCTGCAGCAGGAATGCGGAGTATGCCCGTCGGCGCGGATCACCGAACTGATCAGGCCGTTGCTGCAGGGCCAGGAGCGTGGGGGCCAGGAACAGACCCTGCGGGGTCCGGTACCCGGCTACCGTGTCAGCCTGCACCCGTCCTTTGAGTAGGTGGAGTCATGTCCGAGCCCAGCTCCTCCCAACCACTCATGCCACCCCCACTGGGACCGCCAACCAACCGCACCTGGCGGGAACAGTCGATCACCACCGCCGCCCAGCTGAGGACCCTCGCCGAATGGGTCAGTCTGACGGACCCGCCCGTCGGGCTGAGTTCGGGCCAGGCCAGCGCGAAGACAGCCCTCGATCGCGCAATTCTGTGGCATCTGAACGCGGCCACAGACGTGGCATCCGAACGGTCACCCGCCATCCAGACCTCCTTCAACGGGGCGGTGGTGGAACGGGTCCTCAGCCAGCTGGATGCCGCGCAGGTGGCGCTGCTGCTCAGGGCACCGCTGAGTTACGTCCAGTCGCAGCTGCCCGGCATCCAGGCCCACGCCCGGCAGCACCTGCCCCGGCTGGATCCGCACCGGGTCGCCGTCGAAAAGGTGGTGAAGGCCGCAGCAGCAGCCCCTCTGGACGAGTCGGGGCGGATGACGTTAGTGGCCGCGTTCAGGGCGTCCTGCCTGGAATCCCGGGAGGAGTTTTCCCGCGTCCGCAGCTTCCGCAACGTGCTCTTCATGGGTGCCCTGGTCCTGGCAATCCTCGCCGCGGCGCTCGCCGTCGCCGGCTGGTTCCGCCCCGAGGAACTGCGGTTGTGCTTCGAGCCTGCCGGGGAATCTGTCTGCCCCACCGGCGAGCGCCCCCGACCGTGGGACGTCTTCTTCATTGAAGCGTTCGGGCTGATTGCGGCAGCGGTTTCCGGTGCCGCTTCGCTCCGGCACGTGCGCGGGACTTCCACGCCGTACGGACTGCCCATCGCCCTCGCCATCCTCAAGCTGCCGGCGGGTGCGCTGACCGCGGTCCTGGGCCTGCAGCTGATGCGCGGCGGGTTTGTCCCGGGCCTCAGCGACCTGGACAATCCGGCCCAGATTGTCGCCTGGGCCATCACCTTCGGCGCGGCCCAGCAACTGTTCACCGGGTTGGTGGACCGGCAGGCACAGACGGTGCTCGACGACGTCGGCGGCAAGACGGGGACAACCGCCGACGGGAACGGTCCCTAGCGCGGCAGCTGGCTGGTCTTGCTGCCGGGCAGGTCGGAGCTACTGGATGTCGCTGTCCGGCGGAGGCAGCACGAACCGTACCTCCCCGTCCACTGAGGACACTCCCTCGACAGCCTCCAACTCCGACCGGCGGTCGTCCGGTGCGGAACCGGTGATCATGCCGACGGTTTCCAGGACCCGATCGATCTCCAGCCCGCAGGACCGCAACCGTTCAGCGACCTCCTGGATTTCGGACCGGTGCGAGTCCCGCACGGTGACAGTGAAGTTCACCTGTCCTCCTTCAGTCGTAGCTAGTCCTGCGGCGCCAACACGAGGCCTGAACCGACGTCGACGGAGGGCAGCAGGAGGCGCTGGCTCTCCTGCGCCAGCGCCGACCACAGTTCCCGCCCCCGGTAGCCCGTAGCCTGAGCCCAGAGCGCGGCGACGCCGGCCGCGTGCGGCGTCGCCATCGACGTCCCGCTGATGCTCCGGTACCTCCCTGGCATCAGCCAGGACGAGTACACCTGGAATCCGGGGCCGGCCACGTCCACCTGTCCCCCGCGGACCGGTAACGTCCGGGCCGAGAAGAACGCCATCTCAAGCTGCTGGTCCAACGCTCCGACCGCCAGGATGAACGGACTGTTGGCTGGAGCGCCCACAAATCCGTAGTCGTTCTGCCGCCGGTCGGCGTTGTTTCCGGCCGCCGCGATGATCAGTGACCCCTGATCCAGTGCCCGCCGGCCGACCGCTGTGTAGGGCGGGTGGACCTGCGCGATGTCGGCTCCGAGGGACATGGAGATCACTGCACACTCGTTGGCCATCGCCCAGTCGATGCCGGCGATGATGCCACCGTCGCTGCCCGACCCCGAATCTCCCAGGACCTTCCCGGCGAAAATATCCGCTTCGAATGCGACCCCGTACGCCGGGCCCTCCTCCGGCGACCGCGGTCCACAGGACGTGCCGATGCAGTGGGTCCCATGGCCGTGGCCGTCCTGGGAGGTTTCCCCCGGTACGAACGATTCGGTGGTGATTTGTCGTCCGGCGAAATCAGGATGGCTGGAGTCGAAGCCCGTGTCCAGGACCGCCACCCGGATGCCCGCTCCACTCCACGGCGAGGTGTCGGCGGCTACCGCCTGGAGACCCCAGGTCAGTTCGCCAGAGTCCTGGAACAGTGTGGAAGGTTCCCCGGGCGACTCGGTCAGCACATGGTGGATCAGCTCGGGCGATACCGAAGCGATCGTGCCCTCCTCGGAAAAGGAGCGCAGCGCCCGTGCCTGCTGCGGATCGGCCGACACCACTGCCACGCCCAGCCGGGAGAACACTGTGGCAGCTGCGCCCTCGGTCTGGTCCGGGGTCGCTGCACGGGACCCGAACTCGCGGGAGTCGGCGATGCTGGCCATCCCTGCGGACCTCAGGAAACCTGGTGCATCCTGTTCCGCGTCGGCGAAGACGACGATGAAACGACCGGTGGTTTCCGGCTCCTGTCCGCGGGAGCGGCTGCCGGAGGACTCAGATTCAATCATTGTGGCACTCTACCTTTGGGGTGCTGGGCGATAAAGCATTCCGGGGAATAACCTTTTCGGGATCAAGCCATGGGGATAGGGTCCCGGGCAATCACCTGACGCACAATCTTCTGGGGCACCGCCAAGGTATCCCCCACCGCGTTACTTCCGCGTTATCTCACAGTCATTTGCCCCGTGCCGGCGAGCACGAGAAGCGGGCGACGCCCGGGGACGAAACCCTCGCGGGTTTGCTCTCCCAGCGCACCGCGGGATAGGACCCCAGAGCCGCTGCTCGACGTATGCTCTTCGCATGGCCAAATTTTTCGATGTACACCCGCAGGATCCGCAGCCGCGCGCGATTGCCCAGATTGTCGACGTCATCCGGTCCGGCGGGCTGATCGCGTACCCCACCGACTCCTGTTACGCACTGGGCGCACAGCTGGGGAACAAGGACGCACTGGATCGCATCAGGTCCATCCGGAAGCTCGACAGCAAGCACCATTTCACCCTGGTCTGCAAGGATTTCTCCCAGCTGGGACAGTTTGTGCACATCGACAATGACGTGTTCCGCAGCATCAAGGCGGTGACGCCGGGGAGTTACACGTTCATCCTGCCCGCCACCAAGGAAGTGCCACGCCGGCTGCTGCACCCCAAGAAGAAGACCGTGGGCGTCCGTATTCCGGACCACCGGATGGTGCAGGCGCTCCTCGCCGAGCTGGACGAACCGCTGCTGTCGAGCACCCTGCTGCTCCCCGACCAGGAAACGCCCCTGACACAGGGCTGGGAAATCAAGGAAGAGCTCGACCACCAGGTGGACGCCGTCATCGACTCCGGGGACTGCGGTGCCGAGCCGACCACCGTCATTGATTACTCCAGCGGCGTCGCTGAGGTGGTCCGGCACGGGATGGGTGACCCCTCCCGCTTCGAGTGAAAGTGAGCTGATCATGCCGCACACCGTCCGTCCGCTCGACGCTTCGACCTGGGACGCCTTCGCCGAACTGATGGAACGCAACAACGGCGTGTTTGGCGGCTGCTGGTGCGCCGGGTTCCATCCGGAAGGTGCCGAACGTGGCCTCGACCACCGCGAGGCTAAAGGGAACGGGTGTTCTTGGACCGCGCGCACGCGGCGCTGGTCTTCGACGATGACGGCGCCGCGCAGGGCTGGTGCCAGTTTGGCAGTCCCCGTGAGCTGACCCGGATCAAACACCAGCGGGAGTATCTCAAGGCCGAGCCACCGGTCCCGGACTGGCGGATCACCTGCTTCTACGTCGACAAGAAGCACCGGGGGCAAGGTATTGCCAGGACGGCACTTGAGGGTGCCCTGGACCTGATCGCCCGGCGGCGCGGCGGCCTGGTGGAAGCGATTCCCGAGGTCACTGCCGGCCGGACCGCGCACGGCCACTTCCTGTTCAGTGCCACCGTCGAACTGTTCGAGGACTGCGGCTTTACCCGCCGCCGCCAGGTGGGCAAACACGCCTGGATTGTCGGCCGGGTACTCGACCCCAGGTGAGCCCGACGGCGGCTGGCGTCACCAGTCCTGCCAGCGGCGGTTGCCCTGCAGGGGAATGGCACGGCGGAACGGCCCGCGCTGCTCGTTGTCCTCGGTAGTCCAGGAAATCAGGACCGCCGGCTTCTTGCCCCGCAGGTACCCGCTGAAGGTGGCTTCCCCCGAGGTCTGCATGGTGCTCCGCAGGTGCGAGGAGTCGACCGTGAACTGCTCGAACTGCACATCCACCCCCGTGGCCTTGGCGGAACCGGTGTTGGTCAGTACCCAGATGTTGTCCTTCTGCCAGTACACCGCCCAATCGGCTTCCCTTTCCCGCGGCGCCTCGGCGGGCTCCACCACGGGTGTGGATGCGGTGGCCGGGGTGCGCCGCTTGCGGTCGACCGCGAGCGCCGCCCATCCACCGGCAAAACCAAAGCCCGCCGCGACTACTGCCAGCACGGGGATCAAGATCCAGTCCATCGCTCGTTTCCTACTTCATTTACAGGCGACAACCCGGCTGGCCAGTCGCCCCCGTAGCGTTGCCGCGTCCCCGTGAAATCTAGCACCAGCGGGACCGGCAAGTGCTACGCTGATTACGTTCGAAGATATGTTCTAGTTAAAGGGATGTCGTGACAGTTGTAGCCCAGATCGCCCCTTTGCAGGGAACCCCGCCCGGGCAGCTCACCGAGGTCAGCCCGGTCTCCGTTCCGGCCGGTTTCCCGTCGCCCGCCCAGGACTATTACGACGGCGGGATCGACCTCAACAAGCACCTCATCAAGGACACCACGTGCACATTCATCGTGCGGGTCTCCGGGGACAGCATGTCCGGTGCTGGCATCAACGACGGGGACGAACTGATCGTTGACCGCTCCCTCACTCCCCTCCACGGCTCGGTGGTGGTGGCGATCCTCGACGGCGAACTGACGATCAAGCGGTTGCACCTCGGTACCGCCGGCGTCATTCTCAAAGCCGACAACCGGGACTACCCCGACATCACGGTGGCTGAACTCTCCGACCTCACGGTGTGGGGTGTCGTGACCCGCTGCCTCCACTACGTTTAGGCACCACCATGGGTGAACGTCCCACGCGTGCCACCCCGGGCCACCACCCCTCGGCCGCGGCGGCGGGATGGACCGGGACATCCCGGATAGCGCTGGTGGATGTCAATAGCTTTTACGTCAGCTGCGAGCGGGTCTTCGATCCCCGGCTGGCGGGCGTTCCCGTCGTCGTCCTGTCCAACAACGACGGCTGCGTGGTGGCACGCTCCAACGAGGCGAAGGCGCTGGGCATCCCCCTCGGTGAGCCCTGGTTCAAGATCGCGGCGCAGGCACCCGGGTGGGGGATGATCCAGCGGTCCAGCAACTACGAGCTGTACGGCGACCTGAGCGCCCGGGCGATGGAGCTGATGGGACGTTTTGCCGCGTGGCAGGAGGTGTATTCGATCGATGAGTCGTTCCTGGGACTGGCGGGGTCGCCGCGGGCGTTGCAGGAGCAGGGGACAGCCATCCGGACGGCGATGGCCCTGCATACGGGCCTTCCGGTGTGCGTCGGGATTGCCCCCACCAAGACGCTCGCCAAGTTCGCCAACCGGGTGGCGAAACAGAACGCCGCAATGGGTGGGGTGTGCAGCCTGGACCTCATGCCCGACGCCCATATCGATCACATCATGTCCCGGGTGCCGGTGACCGGCATCTGGGGGATCGCGGGGAGGCTCGGGAAGCGGCTCAACGCGATCGGGGTCTTCACGATCGCCGACCTGCGCGCCGCGGATCCGGTGCTGATGCGGCGCAAGTTTTCGGTGCTGATGCAGCGGACCATTCTGGAGTTGCGCGGGATCCCCTGCATCGAGCTGGAAACGGAGCGCGCGGACAAACGGCAGATGATCTTCTCGCGGTCTTTCTCGACGCCGGTCACCACGCTCGAGGGCATGCAGCAGGTGATGAGCCTCTATGCCCAGTCAGCCGCCATCCGCCTGTCCCGGGCGAACCAGCTGGCCAAGAGCATGACGGTCTTCGCGGGGACGTCGCCGTTCCACCACACCGCCTCCTCCTTTCCCTCGGTCGCGCTCCGGCTGGCCGCTCCGACAGCAGATCCGGTGCTACTGACCCGCGCCGCCGTCGGTGCCCTTGACGGGCAGTTGGTCGAGGGCGCGCCCTATGCGCGGGCGGGCGTGATGCTCACCGATCTCTCCCCCGCCGGCTATCAACCGCAGTTCGATACGTTCGTGTCGGTGCACGAGCGACGCAACATCGGGGCACTGCTGGGCCAGGTAACCGACCGGTACGGGGCCACCAGCATCGGACTGGGACGGGCCGGCATCAGCGCCCCGGCCGACTGGACGATGAGCCGCCGCTATTCCTCCCCCCGGTACACCACGGAATGGGACGAACTGGCCATTGTCAGGGCGGGCTAGGTAGGGCGGGCTATTTGAGCCAAAGCCCCCGGACAGCGCGGTTCAGTGTCCGCCGATCACCTCGCGGCAGACCTGCTGTTCCCCGGCGCAGCGCTTAGCGAGCGACCGCCGCGAGCGTTCCCTGACTCGTCAGCTCAAGCTCCGTCTCACACCGCGATGCCTCGTCCCGGCTGTGGGTCACCATCACCACGAATTTGTCCGCCAGACCCCGGCGCAGATCGGTCAGCAGTTCGCGGGCGGCCGCCGGGTCCAGGTGCGCGGTGGGTTCGTCGAGCAGCACGACGTCGGCCTGGGTCAGCAGGGCGCGGCCGACGGCGAGGCGCTGCATCTGCCCACCGGACAGCCAGGTTCCACCCGGGCCGACCTGCGTGTCCAGCCCCGCCGGTAGCGTCCTGACGAAGTCCCCCAATCCGGAACGGTCCAGGGCCGCATAAAGGTCAGCGTCGGACGGTGACGCCGTCGAATCCCGCGCCAGGGCCAGATTGGCCCGGACGCTGGACTGGAACAGGTGCGCCTCCTGCGGGCACCACGCGATCCGTGGCGCACGGGCCCCGCCCGGCTCTCCACTGCCGGTCGGTTCAGCGCTGCCGGTCGGTTCACCATTGATGAGGTAGCTGCCGGCACTGAGCGGCAAAAACCCAAGGAGCACTCCCAGCAGCGTCGATTTTCCGCTGCCGGAGGGTCCCGTCACCGCCAGCCATTCACCTCGCTGCAGGTCCAGCGACACGCCAGCGAAGGCGGGGATCGACTGGTCCGGATAGGTGTAGGAAGCATCGCGAAGCTCGAGGGAATCGACCGGTGTCGCGGCCGTCCGCTCGGCGCTAATGTCGGCGGAACCCAGATCGGGCACCACCCGGTCACCGACCGCCCGCCACGCACCGACCTGGTGCACAGCCGTGTTGACCGCGACGAACGGCTCGATCAGGGCCAACTGCATGAGCACGACGACGGCGGCCACGGCCGGGTCCACCCCCGCGGCGGAGCCCACCATGGCCAGGGCGCCCAGAGAACAGGCGAGCACGGTCAACCCGTTGGCCAGTCCCTGCGCCCAGGCGCTGCGATCAAGCCTTGCCGAGACTGCCGCCTCCAATCTGGCGACGTCGGCGCGCAGCAGCCCGTCTGCGGCGTTGGCGCTGAGGTCCGGTGCGGCGGCGAACATCCGCGAGGTGGTGTCGAGAATTTCAGCCTTGAGTCCCACTGCGGCGCGGCGCGATGAACGGTCGGCGGCTAGGACCAGGGCAGGCGCCGCCACCAGGCAGAGGGCGAGGAGCACCAACTGCCAGTACATACCGGCGGGAAGCAGCAGGGCGGTGGTGATGGCTGCGGCCAGAGCGGTGAGGACGCCGACCAGCGGGGCGAAGATCGCCCGCGGCGACAGGTCCCGCAGCTCGTCGACATCGCCGACCAGCTGTTCAAGGACTTTGCCGCCGCGGCCGAGTTTCCGCCACGCGGCAGGACGCTCCAGCAGTCCATTCCACAGCCGCAGCCGCAGCGTGTTGGTGCTTTCGAAAATGGCGTCATGAAGGCGGAGGCGCTCGCAGTAGCGGAGCACCGAGCGCCCAATCCCGAAGAAACGTACTCCCACAATGGCGGTCAGGAGGAAAAGAATCGGGATCTGTTCGGACGCGCGCACGATCATCCACCCCGAGGTGGCGGTCAGCGCCACGGCGAACAGGGTGGCGCCGGTACCGAAGAGCAGGGCGGAGACAAACCGTGGGCGCCACGGCTGGACCATGGCAACGCTGCGGGCCAGGGCAACCTTCCCTGTCCGGGCCGGCGGCTCCGTGCCGGGTCGACGGCGCTGGACAGCAGCGCTGGCCGGCAGCGCGGCGTTCGTCGGGGCTTCCGGTGGGGGGCCGCCGTCGTCCTGTCCTGCCGATCCGCCGGCGACCGCGATCACCTGGTCGGCCAGCGACACGGTCGCCGGGTTGTGGGCGACCAGCAGGACTGTGGTGCGCCCGCGCAGTGCCGCCAGCGCGGTTTCCACGGTCCGGGCGGCGCGGGCATCCAGATGGGAGGTGGGCTCATCCGCCAGGAGCAACGCGACGTCGGCGTGCTCCACCCGGGCGAGCGCCCGCGCGACCGCCACCCGGCGAAGCTCGCCCGGACTCAGGTCGCCGCTCCCGGCGTCCAGCAGGTCCAGGGCGTCCAGGTGGGTGAGGGCGCGTACCGCTGCATTCCGCTGTTCGCCCGGACCGGCCAGCCCGGAGTAGAGACCAATTTCGTCGGCAACAGTGGGCATGGCGAGGACCGGGTGTTGCGGAATCCACGCGATCTGCGACCGGGTAATCCCGGTGATGGTGCCGGACACCCGCGCACCTGCCCCGTGACCGCGAAGTCCGGCGAGCACTTCCAGCACCGAGGTTTTCCCTGTTCCACTGGGTCCGGTGAGGGCGGTGATGGTTCCGTGGGGCAGCGTGAGGTTCAGCCCGTCCACCACGGTTCCCGCACGGCCCGCATAGCCGATGGTGAGATCCCTGACCGTGATCGTCGAGCGTTGCGGCTGTGGGTCGGTCGAGGGGAGCAGGCTGCGGATGGCCGGGGCGTCGATGACCCGGCGGGACCGTTCCAGCGCGTCGACCCCGTCCTCGCTCGCATGATGGGCAGCACCAAGGTCCCGGAGCGGAGCGAAGCACTCGGGAGCAAGAATGATCGCGAGGAGTCCGATCTCGAGGCTCAGGTCTCCCCCGATGAGCCGGACGCCAATCACCACGGCCACCAGCGCAACCGAGATGGTGGCAATAAGTTCCAGGGCAAGGGAGGAAAGGAACGCGACCCTCAGCGTTTCCATGGTCCGGGTCCGGTACTGCCCGGCGACCTCGCGGAGTGCCCTGGTCTGGCTGCCCGCCCGGCCCAGCCCCACCAGCACGGGCAGTCCGCGGGACAGCTCGAGGAGGTGGTCGGAGAGCCGGTTCAGCGACGCCGAGGCCTCCCCGACCTTATCCTCCGTGTGCTGCCCGATCAGGATCATGAAGATGGGCACCAGGGGGACGGTCACCACGATGATGGCGGCGCTGAGCCAGTCCGCGGCAAGAATACGCGCACCAATCAGCAGAGGGACTACTGCGCAGGTGACCACTGCGGGCAGGTATTTGGTGTAGTAGTTGTCGAGTCCGTCGAGCCCCCGCGTGACCAGAACGCTCAGGGCACCGGTCCCGGCGTCGGCCGAGGTGCCGCCGTCGTTCATCACGCGGGTGGCAATCGCGGTGCGCAGCTCCTCTTTCGATCCTGCAGCGGCCCGCTGCGCCACCGTTTCCTGCCACCAGGTCGCCAACGCGCGGAGGACCGCTCCGGCGACCCCCTGCAGCAGGACGGTGGGGAAATCGACGCTCAGGGTGTTCCCGGAAACAGCGAGCGAGGCGACGCCGGTTGCCACAGCCTGGGCGATCAGGACCAGGCCCGCCGCCTTCAGCGCGGCGAGCAGGCCGAGGAGGTAGAGCGCACGTTTACCGGCGGCACCCACCGGCAGCGTTGGCCTCATTGGGCTGTCACGGCGTGGGCGGGCGGGATGTGGCTCCGGCTGACCCGTTTGCGGAAGACCCAGTAGGTCCACCCCTGATAGACCAGCACACCCGGCAGTCCCACCAGCGCGACGACGCTCATCACGGACAGGGTGTACCCGGAGGAGGAGGCGTTGGCGACCGTCAGGTCGAACGCCGCGTCGAGCGTTGAGGGGAGGACCACGGGGAACGCGGCGGTGAAGATGGTGGTGGTTCCCGCGGCAAGGAACGCCGCCATTCCGATGAAGCTCCACCCGTCGCGGCGCCGGCGGGCCATGACCCAGGCAAAGGCCGCGCCCCCGACGGCGAGCATCAGCGTCAGCCAGGTGATGCCCTTGCCACCCGAGGAGTGCACCACTATCGCCCAGACGGCCATCGGCAGCAGCCCCCAGGGCATCCACCGGAGGAATTGCCGCCGTGCACGGGCACGGATCTCGCCGTCGGTCTTGAGCACCAGGAATCCCAGGGCATGGACGAGGCTGAACAGCACTACGGCAGAGCCGCCGAGGACAGCGTAGCCGTTGAACCAGGCGAAGGCCCCGCCCACCCGGTCACCGTTGTCGTTGATGGGCAGGCCCGTCGTCGTCAGCGCCAGGGCCGCTCCGATGCCGAAGGCCGATACCAGCGATCCGAGCGCGATGGCCCAGTCCCACCGGGTGCGCCACGCGTCGTTGTTGCCTTTCCCCCGGTACTCGAAGCCCACGGCACGGAAGATCAACCCCATCAGGACGAGCAGCAGGGGCAGGTAGAGGGCGGAGAACAGTGACGCGTACCAGAGGGGGAAGGCAGCAAAGGTGGCCGCACCGGCCGTGATCAGCCAGACCTCGTTGCCGTCCCAGACCGGCCCGACGGTGTTGAGCAGTACCCGCCGGTCCTGGTCGGTGCGGGCGAAGAGTTTCATCAGCATGCCAACACCCAGATCGAAGCCCTCCAGCAGGAGGTACCCGGTCCAGAGGTACGCGATGATGACGAACCATAGGGTGGGGAGGAATTCCATCTCAGGTCTCCAGTCGATCGATCAGGACCACCGCGTGCGCGGCGGGAAGCACGGGGGCAGCGGACACTTCGGTAGCGGACACCGGGCTAGTACGCGAACGCCAGCACGTCGCCGTCGCCCTTCTTCCGGGAGGGGTCGCCCCCGGAAGTGTCGTCGTCGGGGTCGTCATGCTGCGGCAGGAGCTCGGGCATGGCCGAGGGCACGCCCCCTCGCACGTACTTGACGAGCAGCTTGACCTCGACGACCAGCAAGACGCTGTACACGACCGTGAAGGCGATGAGGGAGATGGCAAGCTCCACGGCGGAGACGCCGGGTGACACGGCGGCGGCAGTGAACATGAACACGTTGTCGATGCCGCTGGGGTCGGGGTTAGGGGCAACCACAAACGGCTGCCGGCCCATCTCGGTGAAGATCCAGCCAGCGGCGTTGGCGCCGAAGGGGGCAAGGATCCCCAGGACCGCGAGCTGCATGATCCGTTTGGATTCCGGGACCGTCCCCCTGCGGGTCAGGAACAGGGCAACCGCCGCCGCGAATGCTGCCACCGCTCCGAAGGTGATCATCATCCGGAAACCCCAGTAGGTCACTTCCATGACGGGCACATAGTCGATTTCCATGCCGGCGCGTTCCCCGTACATCGGATCATCGGGGAGGTGGGTTCCGTACTGTTCCTGGTACTGCGGCACCAGGGAATTGACGCCCTGGACCTCGGTGGCGAAATCCCCGTTGGCCATGAAGGAGAGCATGCCGGGGACCTCGATGACCGCCACGATGTCATCACAGTTCTGGGAGCCGAGGTTGCCGACCGACAGCACGGAGAATCCGGTCCCGTCGTGGCAGGCCGCTTCTGCCGCGGCCATCTTCATCGGCTGCTGTTCGAACATCAGTTTGGCCTGCAGGTCGCCGGTGACGGCGACGCCGGCGAACGACACGACGGCGACGACGGCGCCGATCCGCAGTGAGCGGAGCCAGACCTGGTGGTCGGCGGCGTCCCGGCCCGTGCTCTCGACGCTACCCACGGTGACCCTGCCATCGGGTCCGACGGTGTCGATGCCGTCGCGGCGGCGCTTCCACAGGTGGTACCAGCTGATGCCGAGCAGGAACCCGCCGGCCACCGAAAACGCACCCAGGATGGTGTGCGGGAATGCGACCAGCAGGGTGTTGTTGGTCAGGACCGCCCAGATGTCCACGAGGACCGGACGTCCGTCCACCATTTCCACTCCTACCGGGTGCTGCATCCAGGAGTTGGCGGCGAGGATGAAGTAGGCCGAGAGGATCGACGCGGTGCTGGCACCCCAGATGGTGGCCAGGTGCAGGTTTTTGGGGAGGCGGTCCCAGCCGAAGATCCAAAGTCCCAGGAAGACTGACTCAACGAAGAATGCGAGCAGCGCCTCCATCGCCAGTGGGGCACCGAAGACGTCACCGACGAACCGCGAATACTCGCTCCACGCCATGCCGAACTGGAATTCCTGCACCAGCCCGGTGGCTACCCCCATGATGAAGTTGATGAGGAACAACTTTCCCCAGAACTTGGTCATTCTCAGGTACTGCGCCTTGCCGGTGCGGACCCACATGGTTTGCATGATGGCCACCAGCAACCCCAACCCGATGGTGAGGGGCACCATCAGAAAGTGGTACACGGTGGTGATACCGAATTGCCATCGGGCAAGCTCTAGGGCTTCCATACGACTTCCTTTGAACCTTTCAGGGCGGACGCCCTCCGATCCAGGGTTTCCACACAGAGGTCCACTATTGTGGTTTCTACGCTGCGTAGAAAAGCTGACTTCTACACAGTGTAGAACAGCTGGTTGACCGTCGCGAAACCGGCGGGCAATCCCGCGTCCGAGAGCTTCACAGGTTCTCCACATGTCATCCCAACCGTGTCCAGATTCGCGCTTGTAGGCTCAGGACCATGACAAACGGCAGCGGACCAGCCCACACAGTGTTGATCGTCGAAGATGATCCGACCATCAACCAGGCGCTCGCCGACCGGCTGGCGGCCGAAGGGTTCAGGACCGTCAGCGCCTTCGACGGGCCGGGGGCCCTCACCGCGTACACCGAGCATGATCCGCAGCTGGTCATTCTCGACGTTATGCTTCCGGGCTACGACGGACTCGAGGTGTGCCGACGGATCCAGGCCCTTCGGCCCATCCCCGTCCTGATGCTCACCGCGAAGGTCGAGGAGACCGACCTGTTGATCGGCCTGGGCGTCGGCGCCGACGACTACGTGCTCAAGCCGTTCCGCATGCGGGAGGTGGTCGCCCGGGTCCGGGCCCTCCTGAGGCGGGTTGACCGGGCTGCCCAGTTGGCCGTCGTCAGGGATCCGAAGGTGACGGTCGGTGACCTGGTCCTGCACCGCGACACCCGGAGAGTGCAGCTCGCCGCCGTGGACATCCATCTCACCCCCCTCGAGTTCGACCTCCTCGCGATGCTCGCCGAGCAGGTGGGGACCGTCCGGACCCGGGAAGCCCTCATGACCGAGGTCTGGGGCTGGGCGGACGCCCGCGGCACCCGCACCCTCGACAGCCATGTGAAATCCCTGCGCGCCAAGGTGGGGGCCACCCGGGTCCGCACCGTGCACGGCGTCGGCTACGCGTTGGAGCAGTGACGATGCCGGCCAGTCCCCTGCGCCCCCGCCGGCCGCTGGACCCGGTGGCGTCCATCAAGGTCAAGATCGGCCTTCTGGTGGCGCTGAGCATCATCGCCGCGGTAGTGGTCCTGCAGGTAGGCATCCGGGCGGGCGTGCCAGGCTGGCTGACCCTGCCCGCCACGCTTGCCGCGGCCCTCGGGATGACCCAGTGGTTGGCGCGCGGGATGACGTCCCCGCTGCGGGAAATGACACGGGCAGCCGGCCGGATGGCCACCGGTGACTATTCGGCCCGCGTCACCGCCACCTCAGCCGATGAGGTGGGGATCCTGGCCCGGGCGTTCAATACCATGGCGACGGATCTCGCCACTGATGAGCAGCAGCGCCGGCAACTGATCGCCACGGTGTCCCACGAACTCCGCACACCCCTCGCGGCGCAGCGGGCCCTCCTCGAGAATCTGGTCGATGGGGTGGTCAAACCCGACGACGCCGTCCTGCAATCGGCGCTCGCCCAATCCGAGCGGCTCAGCAGGCTGGTCACCGACCTCCTCGATGTCAGCCGGGTCGACGGCGGCGCGACCTCACTTGACCTGGCGCCCGTCCGGGTGACTGACCTCCTTGACCAGGCGGTCAGCGAGGCAACGGTGGGTGGGAGAGCAGTCCGGTTGACGACCGAGGTTGAACCGGCCGGCCTGGTGGTGACCGCCGACGCCGCGCGCCTGGCACAGGTCGTGTCCAACCTCCTTGACAACGCTGTACGGCACAGCCCCACCAACGGAACGGTCACCCTCCGCGCTGCCCTTGAGGAGGATGACTCCTGGTCCCTGGCGGTCACCGACGAGGGACCGGGGATACCGGTGGAGCAGGCGCAGCGGGTCTTCACCCGCTTCGGCGTCGGTGACGACAGCAGCGGCGGCACCGGCCTGGGCCTCGCCATCGCCAGCTGGATCGCCCAACTGCATGGCGGGTCTATCGCTGCTCTCCCCGCCGCACCCGGAGCAGCGGGGGCCCGGGTGGTGGCCCAGTTCCCCCGCACCCCCAGCCCTCGCCCCGAGGAGCAGGGCTCGGTCACCTCCGCGTCAACGCCGCCGACCCCCAGCGCCGCTGCAGCGCACACCACTGCGACCACCCCCGAGGAGACTGCCGTGAACCCTGTTGGCCACCCACACCCCATCCCACCGGCGGGGTCGCCAGCTACGGCGACGGCGGACCCACCCGCATCCGTCCCCCCGGAGACGGTGGTGGACCGGTTCTGGCCGGAGCGCGGGTTGCTGACCGCACCGCTGCCGGTCTACGCATCGCTTGCGATCGGCGCGCTGGCCGCCGTCGTTTTGCCCAACCGCCACCTGGGCCTCGGCACCCTGCTGGTTCTGCTGGTTTCTGGCGGGCTGGTGCTGGCCCTGTCGATCCACCGCCGCCGCTCATGGACGGGACTGGCAGCGGTGCTCTGCCTGGGACTGGCGTCACTTGTTGTGCTGCGCGACGCCGAATGGCTGGCGGTGCTGGCCGTCCTGGCGGCGGGGATCCTCGTCACCACCAGCGTGACTGATGCGAGACGCTTCCTGCCCATGTGCGCCAGCGGCGCCGCCTGGGTGCTGAGCGGGATTCGGGGCCTTCCACTGCTGGGCCGCACCATGGCGGCCACCACCAGCCGCCGCGCGCTCTGGCCGATGCTGCGGACCGCTGCGATCTCGCTGGTCGCGCTGGTCGTCTTTGGTGGCCTATTCGCCTCCGGAGACGCGGTCTTCGGCTCCTGGGTGCAGACACTTCTCCCCGACGTGCAGGTTGCGGATACCCTCGTGCTGCGCGCTTTCGTCTGGTTCGTCGTCGGCGGAGTGGTCCTCGCCGCCTGCTACCTGGCCCTCAACCCGCCCCTGGTGGAGAAGTCCGCCCTGGGACCCGGGCAAGCGGTCACCCGGCCGTGGGAATGGCTGGTTCCGGTCGGTGTGGTCGTCGCCGTGTTCCTGACGTTCGTCGTCGCGCAGGCCTCGGTGATGTGGGGAGGCCACGCGTTTGTGCGGAGCACCACCGGTGTGAGCTATGCGGATTACGTCCACCAGGGTTTCGCCCAGCTGACGATCGCCACGGCGCTGACCCTGGCCACCATTGCGCTCGCCGTCCGCAAAGCCCCCCAGACCACCGTCCGGGACCGGCTCCTGCTGCGCGTCATGCTGGGCACGTTGTCGGTTCTCACCCTGGTGGTCGTGGCGTCGGCTCTCTACCGCATGTCCGTTTACCAGGAGGCCTACGGCTTCACGGTGCTGCGGGTGCTCGTGGACGCGTTCGAGGTGTGGCTTGGTGTCCTCGTGGTGCTGGTGATGATCGCCGGGGTGCGCTTATCCGGACGCTGGCTCCCCCGGGCCGCGCTGGCGACCGGTACCGCACTGGTGCTCGCCCTTGGTCTGGCCAACCCGGAGGCGTGGGTGGCGGAACAGAATATCCAGCGGTACGAGCTCACCGGCAAACTGGATGTTGCCTACCTCGCCACGCTCGGCGCCGACGCCATTCCAGCGATTACTGGGGGGCTGCCCAGGGAGGTGGCGCAGTGTGTGGTGGCGCTGCAGCCGGCCACCGGGACGACCGATGACTGGCTGGGCTGGAACCTTGGCCGGGCCCGCGCTGCTGCCGCTGTTGAGCCGCTTCGGGTGAATCCTCCGGCGACCTGCGAGGAACGGATCGGTCATTGACGCGGACTTCCCCTGGGGAATCGATCGCCACCCCTGCGGTAGCCATCGTTTGCGGCAGGAATCCCCTGATTCGTGCCCTTCGGCCCTAGTGTCTGCCCGCACTCGGGCGCACGCTGGAAGCCCTAATCGCGAACCCGGTGTACCGGATAGCTGTCAAAGGAGACCACTGTGGTGAATGACGATCGACCCGGAACTGTCCTCTCCGCCGAAGACTCCTGGCGGGTCCTCGAACGCAACCAGCATGGCCGGTTGGCGGTGAGCGTCCTCGGCGCGCCCGACATCTATCCGATCAACTTCCTGGCCCACGACAACCGCCTCCTCTTCCGGACCAACCCCGGCACCAAGCTCGCGGAACTCACCGTGAACAACCGGGTGGCCTTCGAGGTGGACGAAATCGACGAGGCAGAAGCCCGGAGCGTGGTGGTCAAGGGGGTGGCACGGGTGATCGATACCCAGTCCGAGGTAGACGTCGTCGATCAGCTAACTCTCAAGCCCTGGACCGGCACCCGAAAGTACACCTACGTCGAGATCGTCCCTACTACGGTCCACGGTCGCCACTTTGAATTGGGCGGGGAGCCGGACCGCTACTGACCCGTGACCCTTTCATCCGTGGGGTCCGCGCCGATCGTCCGCCTCCGAGCGCCCTCAGTGCGTTCAGGATCGCCGCGAGATCGACCAATTCCTGGAGCAGCGCCCCGGTCACTGCGGGGATGGTTCCGAACATTGCCGCAACCATCAGCCCCACGCTGAGGATGATCCCGGTCCAGATGCTGGTGCGCGCAACCCGGATGGTGTGCTGACCGATCTCCACCGCGGTGGCGACCCGGGACAGATCATCCACCAGGAGCACCGCATCCGCCGATTCACTTGCCGCGGTTGCGCCCTTAGCGCCCATCGCGATGCCCACGTCGGCCGAAGCGAGGACAGGCGCGTCGTTCACGCCATCCCCCACCATCAGCACCGGGCGCAACGGAAGCGACGCAACCACCCGCACCTTGTCGCCCGGCAGACAATCGGCGACCACCCGCGTGATCGCCGCCTCCCTGGCAATATGTTCAGCGGTCAGCGAGGTGTCCCCCGTCAGGAGTACCGTTTCAGTCACCCCAAGCCGGACCAATTCGGCCAGGGTGTCGGCGGCATTCAGCCGCAGCGGGTCACTCATGATCAGTGACCCTACGAACACCCCATCGACTCCCACATAGATGCCAAGCTGTCCGCCGTGGAGGGACGCCAGCTCGAACCCCGTGGTGCGGGAACGCACGAAGCCGGGCTTGCCAACAACCACTGTGCCGGCGCTGCACACTGCGCTCACGCCTTCGGTGGCGTGTTCACTCGCGTTCGCCGCGGGCAGGAGAATCAGCCCCCCTGCCGCAGCCGCGTCAATGACCGACCCCGCCAATACGTGCGAGGAGTACTGTTCAGCAGAGGCCGCCAGTTGCAGGACCCGATCGGGGGTCATTGCGGGCGAAGCCCCACCCGCAACCTGCACGAGGGACAACGTGGGACGCCCCGACGTGAGTGTGCCGGTTTTGTCGAAGACCGCGGTCCGGACCCTGCTCAGTTGCTCCAACGTTCCCGCGTTCTTGATGATGATGCCGGCGCGGGCGGCCCTGCTCGTGCCGGCGAGGAAAGCGACCGGCGCGGCGATCAGCAGGGGGCAGGGAGTGGCCACCACCAGCACCTGGGCGAAGCGGCCCGGGTCCTGGCTGACGAACCAGGCCAGCCCGGCCAGCAGGAACGCGAAGGCGGTGAAAGGCACCGCGTACCGGTCGGCCATCCTCACCATCGGCGCGCGGCTGGCCGATGCTTCCCGGACCAGCGCCACAATCTGGCTGTACTGAGACTCGGCGGCGGTCGCCGTCGCGACCATCCGCACCGCCTCAGCCCCGTTGACCGTCCCACTGAGCAGCGCTTCGCCCACCACCCGATCCACTGGCAGGCTCTCGCCGGTGAGGGCCGCCTCATCGAAGGTCCCGGCGTCCGACAGCAGGGTGCCGTCCACCGGCACCAGTTCAGCGGGCTTCACCACCAGGACGTCCCCGGGGAGGACAGCCTCCACGAGGATTTCTTCGGGCGGTCCGCCTTCAAGCTCGCGATGCGCGACCCGTGGCGAACGGTCAAGGAGCGCCCGCAGTTCTCTCGTTGCCCTGCCCTGGGCAAAGTCCTCCAGGGCCTGTCCCCCGGTCAGCATCAGCACGATGATCAGCGACGCAACATATTCGCCCACCGCGACCGTGGCGCCGATGGCGGCGACTGCCAACAGGTCGATGCCGAGCCGACCCTGCAGCAGTCCTTTGACCATCGACGCGGAACGGTACACCGCTATCGCCAGGGCAAAACCACTCGCGAGCAGCTGCGCCGCACCTGGCTGGCCAAGGAAAAGCAGCACTGCGGTGCACGCGCCAACAATCACAGTGGTGGTGACCAGAGGGAACCGGCTGACAAGGTGCATTGACTCATCTGACCCGACCAGTGTTGCAGCCCGGAAGTGCCTTTCGACCCCAATCTGAAGGGCACACCCCGAAGCTGGCGCTGTGCGGCCAGAAGGTGACTTTTGGCCCTACCAGCACCAGTCTGGCCACAGCATCCTTGGCAGGACAGCGGGGGTGGTGCCGCCGCCCGACAGGAGGGACGTTTTCCATGAACAGGGCCGGCTCCATTGCAATGCTCATCATCGGGATCGTCCTGTCGCTCATTGGCGTATCACTGGCCGCGGGCGGCCTGGCCGTGGCAGTCCTGGCGTCCGATCAGCGCGATGACGGCTACTTCACTTCCCCCACGGAGCGTTACGCCGTCGCCTCCCATGCCCTCGTGTCGCCGCGTCTGGAAGCCTTCGGTGAGGGAACCGCAGAGCGGCTCCCGTTTGATGTCGGCACCCTCAGGATCCGCGTCACCGCATCGGATCCATCGGACGAGATCTTCATCGGTCTGGCCCCGCAGGACGCAGTGGACGACTACCTGGAGGGGGTGGACCGGACCGTATTGCGCGACGTGGATTTCAACCCATTCCGACCCGTGTACCGCAACATTTCGGGGTCATCCACTCCCGGCACACCGGATTCCCAGGAGTTCTGGGCTGCCGCAGCCTCGGGACCCGGCGAGCAGGAAATCACCTGGAACATCGCCGCGGGTGACTGGACAGTGGTGGTGATGAACGCCGATGCCTCCCCCGGAATCTCCGCCGACCTGCAGGCAGGCTTCCGCTCCGAGCTGATCCAACCGGCTGGCACCGCCATCCTGCTCATCGGGCTCGTGACACTCGCGATCGGTGTCCCGCTCGTGGTTCTCGGCGCCGTCGGTTTGGGGCGTGCCGCCCACGAACCAGGCCAGCCCACGTCGACGGCACCCGTTCCGCCTGCCGAGGCGTCCTCCGATCGGGGCAGTGAATCGATTCCCGCCCCGTCGGCCACCGGGTTGGCAACTTCCGCCCTGACGCCGCCGCCCTACCCCGCCCAACTCATCGGCCGCCTGGACCCGGGGCTCTCCCGATGGCTGTGGCTGGTGAAATGGTTCCTGGCGATACCCCACTATTTTGTTCTGTTCTTCCTGTGGTTCGCCTTCGCGGTGACCACCATCGTCGCCTGGTTCGCCATCCTCTTCACCGGCCGCTACCCGCGCTCACTCTTCAACTTCAACGTGGGCGTCATCCGCTGGAATTGGCGGGTGGCGTTCTATGCCTACGCTGCCGCCGGCACTGACCGGTATCCGCCCTTCACCCTGGCGCGCGCCGACTACCCTGCCGACGTCGTCGTCGAGTACCCGGAACGGCTCTCCCGCGGCCTCGTGCTGATCAAGTCCTGGCTCCTCCTCATCCCCCATCTGCTCTTCGTGGCGGCAATCACCGGGTCCGCCACCTGGGGATGGCAGGTGCAGCGGGGCGAGTATGACGGCACCGGGGGGCTGTCGCTGCTGGGGCTGCTGGTACTGATCGCGGTCGTGACGCTGCTGTTCACGGGAAGCTACCCGCGCCCTCTCTTCGCCTTCATCCTGGGGCTGAACCGGTGGACCACCAGGGTGTTGGTGTACGGGGCACTGATGCGCGACGAGTACCCGCCGTTCCGGCTGGATCAGGACACCGACGATTTCCTGAGCCACGGGGCCGCGCCGCCGGGCAGTCCGGCTGAACCCGAACCCTCGTCGGGCCGGTAGACTGGAAAAAAGGTGAGCCGGGAAGACTGGTCGGCAGTAAATTTGGCGACCCCAATCCAGGAGACTTCTTCATGGCAGAACGATCAACCGAGCCCAAGCCGAAATCAGGCGTACTCGGCCGCGGTACCTATTCCGAATCGCTGCGAGTCGGTGAGATTCTCCGCAAGGAGACCGTTGGCGGCATCCTGCTGGTGATCACCGCGGCTGCCGCAATCATCTGGGCCAACTCCCCCGCGTCCGACAGCTACTTCGCCTTGCGGGACTTCACCTTCGGGTACGAGCCGTGGCACCTGGAACTGAGCCTGGGCGCGTGGGCCGCTGACGGCCTACTCGCGATCTTCTTCTTCCTGGTGGGCCTCGAACTCAAACGCGAGTTCGTTGCGGGCGACCTGCGCAATCCCGCCAAAGCGATCGTCCCTGTCGCGGCTGCGATAGGCGGCGTCGTAGTCCCCGCCCTGGTGTACGTGGGCATCAACATCTTCAGCCCCGATACTTTGCGTGGCTGGGCCATTCCCACGGCGACCGACATCGCTTTCGCCGTCGCGGTCCTCGCCATCGTCGGTTCACATTTGCCGAGCGCGCTGCGGATCTTCCTCCTCACGCTCGCAGTGGTCGACGACCTGATTGCCATCTCCATCATTGCGATCTTCTACTCCGACGACATCCAGGTCACTCCCCTGCTCCTGGCCCTGATCCCGCTGGCCCTGTACACGATCCTGGCGCAGAAATACCGCCAGTTCTTCCATCTGAAACCTGCTGCCGCCTGGTTCATCCTGCTGCCAATCGGGTTTGTGGTGTGGGCGCTGGTCCACGCTGGTGGGATCCACGCGACCGTGGCGGGCGTCCTCCTCGGATTCGCTGTTCCCGTTCTGCACCGCAAGGCCGTCGCCGGACCGGATGCCGGGCCGGGACTCGCTGAGCTCTTCGAACACCGCATCCGCCCGCTGTCGGCTGGGTTCGCTGTCCCGGTTTTCGCCTTCTTCTCAGCCGGCGTGACCGTCGGCGGCTGGAGCGGCTTCGTTTCGGCGGTCACCGACCCCGTTGCACTGGGCATCATCCTCGGCCTGGTGCTGGGCAAGCCGATCGGCATTGTGGGCACCACCTGGCTCCTCACGAAGCTCACCAAGGTGAACCTGGACCCCGCGCTGCGCTGGGTGGACCTGGTTGGGGTGGCGCTGCTGGCCGGCATTGGTTTCACCGTCTCCCTCCTGATTGCCGACCTCAGTTTCACGCCCGATGGAACCACCAATGATCACGCCAAGGTGGGAATCCTGATGGCGTCCATCCTGGCCGCGCTCATTGCCTCAGTGATCCTCAAGGCCCGCAACAAGCACTACCGCACGATCGAAGCTGAGGAGAGCGTCGACGACGACGGCGACGGGATCCCCGATGTCTACCAGGAACCGGGAAACCCCGCGGACGAAACAATCACCGCGCCGGACCCCGATGACGCCGTGCCGGGAGCCGACGCCCAGGGACCACGCTGACACCAGCAGAACTGAAAGAACGAGAAAGAGCCAGCCCCCCGCGCGTTACCGCGCTGAGGGCTGGCTCTTTCTCGTTGACCATCGGCCTACCTGACCGTCGGGCCAGTAACCCGCAATAGTGACCGTCGGGTCAGTGACCCGCCCCCAGCTTGCCACCGAGGCGGTCCCTCATGAGGACGCTCGCATCGTTGAGACCGGTCACCTCAACCTGGGTCCCGTGCCGGTGGTATTTCTCGGTGATCGCATCCAGCGACGCAATCGTCGACGCATCCCACAGGTGGGAGCCGCTCATGTCGATGATCACCTTGGCCGGGTCCAAGGCGTAGTCGAACTGGGTGTAGAGGTCATTGGAGGAGGCGAAGAACAGCTCGCCGGTGACCCGGTAGGTGGCGACCTGGTCGCCGTCGGGCCCGGTCACCTGACGTTCGACGGTGACGAAGTGCGCCACCCGGCGGGCGAACAGCACCATTGCGACCAGCACGCCCACCCCGACGCCGATGGCCAGGTTGTGGGTGGCAACGACCACCACCACGGTGGAAACCATGACGATGGTTTCGCTCTTGGGCATGATCCGCAGGGTGGAGGGTCGGATACTGTGCCAGTCGAACGTGGCCACTGACACGAAAATCATCACCGCTACCAGCGCCGCCATGGGGATCAGGGCGACAATGTCACCCAGCACCACCACGAGGATCAACAGGAAGACTCCGGCCAGGAAGGTGGAGATCCGGGTCCGGGCACCGGACGCTTTGACGTTGATCATGGTCTGCCCGATCATCGCGCACCCGCCCATCCCCCCGAAGAACCCGGTGATGATGTTGGCGGCTCCCTGCCCCCATGACTCACGGGACTTATTCGACCGGGTGTCGGTCACGTCATCCACCAGCTTGGCTGTCATCAGCGACTCCAGCAGACCGACGAACGCCATCGCCAGCGCGAAAGGGGCGATGATCTGCAGGGTCTCAACTGTCAGCGGAACGTTGGGCACGAACAGGGATGGGAAACTGTCGGGCAGCTCGCCCTTGTCGCCGACGGTAGGTACCGCGACGGCGGCGAAAACGGTGATGAGGGTCAACGCGACGATCGCTACCAGCGGTGCCGGCACGGCCCTGGTCAGCCTGGGCAGTCCGAAGACAATGACGAGGCCCAGAATCACCAGCGGGTACACGAGCCACGGGACACCGATGAGCTCCGGGACCTGAGACATGAAGATAAGGATCGCGAGGGCGTTGACGAACCCGACCATTACCGAGCGGGGAATGAAGCGCATCAGCTTCGCCACCCCCGACAGGCCAAGCACAATCTGGAAGATGCCGGCAAGTATCACCGCCGCTATGAAGTAGTCCACGCCGTGGCTAGCCACCAGGGGTGCGATCACCAGGGCGATGGCTCCGGTCGCCGCACTGATCATTGCTGGCCGGCCGCCGAGGAACGCAATCGACACGGCCATGGTGAAGGAAGCGAAAAGCCCCAGCCGGGGATCAACTCCGGCGATGATTGAGAAAGCGATCGCTTCGGGGATCAGGGCCAGCGCTACAACCAGTCCCGCCAGCACCTCAGTTTTCAGGCGCCGGGGGGATCGCAAGGTCGCACGAACTGATTGACGCTGCTCCGGCGTCAGGACCGGTTCAGCCGGGGCCGTCTTCATAGCCATACTGGCTCCGTTCACTGGGTCAGGGCCCGCGCTGGGCCTGGAGTCGAAAATCGGGGGCGCAGCACTGCGCGGATAGCGTAGCTGCAAGGGAACCCGGGGGTGGCGGACAACAAGCCAGCTGCAACACCCGGTACAATCGAAACCCTACCCTAACGTGAGGGTAGGGTTTCAATCGGGACAGGAACGAATGGCTTTGACAACGCCCAATCGCCCGGGGGCAACAGCCGCCCGGACCATGCATATCGGGGAACTGGCCGAAGAGACCGGCCTCTCGCTGCGGACCATTCGCCATTACGACGACGTCGGCCTGCTTCCCGCAACCACCCGGACCGACGGCGGTTTCCGCCTCTACACGGAGGCTGACCTCGCGCGGCTCCTGGTCATCCGGTCGATGAAGCCCCTCGGGTTCACCCTCGAGCAAATGGCCGAGCTACTCGATGCCATCGGCCGCCTCGACGGCGCCGACGCCCACCCGGACGATCAGGACCTCCTCGTCCGTTACATCAGCGAAGCGGAGGCCAAAAGGGAGAAGCTCGCCCGGAATCTCCGCCAGGCGGACGAATTCATTCACTCCCTCCAGACCAGGTAGCGGCTACTCAGCCTGCATTCTGCGGGACTTCCAGTCACCCCTGAGCACCCGAGGGAGGAAGCTACCAAAAGCCTCTCCTGGCTGCAGACTTCAGCACTGGAACTGGCACTGGCACTGGCACCGGCACTGGAACTGGCACTAGCACTGGCACTGGCACTGGCAAAAAGACCCGGCACAGGAAAAGCGACCCGGTTCTGGACTGTTTGCCGAGTAGGTTGAGCGTGGCTACTCTGGTCGCATGGCTCACGCATCGCGACCAGGAGCACGCAGATGGGAGACCTAAGGGAGCCCGCGCCGGGGTGGGTTGCCCTGATTGGCTGGGGCTTCCTGGCAGCTGGAATCACTCTCCTCTTTCTCACGCTCTACTGGATTCTGGTGCAGCAGATCTGGAGTCGAGGGTGGGTCTTCGTCGCGGCAAACGCGCTCATTGTCATCGGATCGATCGCAGTCCACCGTCGGTCAAAGGGGCGCCCGACGTAGGCGGTCCGGGTACGGCGCCGGTTCAGGGCCAGTAGTGTCGCTGAAACTCTGGCGCATAGGGAGGAACGTCCGGGACCCTGACAATCTGCCCGTCCTGGTCTTGCGGCGGTCTGTCGTCATCGCCGCCGGGCTGTTCAGTGTGGCCAGGCGTAGCGGAAGTCAGACTGTGATCCATGTTTCCCCCATGGTGAACGGTGGCGGAGGGTACCGCCGCACTACCGGAAGTATGCCACCACCTTCCGACATTTCGGCGAAGGAGGTACGTCCTGTGGCACGAAAGTTTACTCACCGGGCGCGGACCGGAAGACAATCCGCTGGGCAAGGCCGCGAAGAGGACCCGGAAGACCGAATTGGTGGGGCTGATGGTCGCCTGGATCCGGCTAGGACGACCGCCGCGCCCAACCCGGAGCCCTCTCGGGGCGGGGCCCGACTCCGATCAGGAAGGCGGGAATCGCGGTAAGGGCTGGGACGCGCTCCAGCACCCAGCCGAGCAGTGGCGGCGGCGTGGTGACTTTTCCATGAAGGACGCGCATGATGACCGCCGCGTGAATCACCCGCTGCAGGCGCTGTAACAACGCGGTGGGAATCATCCGTCGGCGCTGGACACGGGCGAGGTACCGGGTGCTGTTCGCATGGGCGAGCCTGCCTTCCCGGAGCGGCCGGGCCAGCAGTCGCGCTGCAGCCACCGCATCCTGAACGGCGAGGTTGATGCCGACGCCACCCACCGGGGACATGGCGTGCGCGGCGTCTCCGATACAGAGCACGCCCGGGGCATACCAGGGCTGTAGCCGATCGACGCGTACGTCGAGGTGTTTCACGTCGTCCATCGAGGACAGACCGGCGAGGCCAACTGCCAGATCCGGAAGAAGTTCGGCTGACTCTTTGCGGAACACATCGATTCCCCGGTCCCGGATTCCCGGGTCAGCGCCCTTGAGACGTAGCTCAGCGACTTGTCGGTACCCCTCCCTGGGTATCACGACCGCGGCGCGGCGCACTCCGATCCGGGGCAGGAGGGCGTCATCTCCCTTGCTGTCGCTGGGGACGCGATACCACCAGACGTCGAAGCCGACGGGGAATTCCCGCGCAGGGAGGTCAGCACTTTGACGCACCACTGACCAGCGTCCGTCACACGCGATCGTCAGATCTGCGGACAGCCGTCCCGGGCCGACCGTGGAGTCATAATCCACGCCAACCACCCGGTCGCCGTCGCGAATCACTCCCGTCACCGGGTGTTCCATGAGCAGGGTAAAGCTCGGCTCACTAGCCGCTGCGTCAGCAAGGAGGTTGAGCAGGTCCCATTGCGGGACCATGGCGATATAGGGATGCCGGAGGGGAAGGCGGCTGAAGTCGGCGAGCACTACCTGCCCACCATCGGCACCCGGCACTGACACCCGAGTCAGGTGGGACTGCTGCAGCGTAGCAAACCGCTCGAACAAGCCGAGTTCGTCGAGGAGGCCGAGGGTACTCGGATGGACTGTGTCCCCGCGGAAGTCACGGAGGAAGTCCGCGTGTTTTTCGAGGACTGTCACCTGGATGCCCGCGCGGGCAAGGAGCAGACCCAGCACCAGCCCGGCTGGTCCGCCGCCAACAATCGCGCACGTTGTGCGGGATAGGACCCGGGTTTCGTCACCACTAGTCATGGCGATCAGCCAGGCCAGGGCGAGGGCCATGCTCAGGGGCTAGGCCAAGGCTCATGCGAACAGTCTCCCACCCCGGAGTGAGACCAGCGAGGGCACCAAGGAATAGATCGAGGAAGGCCTCATCCTGCAACTCACCAGCTGATGCCAAGAAATGTGAGGCTTCGTTGGCGCTGGAAGCGCCGTCCGGTACTACTCTGATCGTAATCGCCATCCATCAAGCACCAAGAAGAGGCTCCCATGGGTACTGAATCATCAACACCGACGGATACCTCCCTCCTGAAGGTTCTGGGTAACTGGGACGCCCTTGCACTGGGCTTCGGTGCCATGATCGGGTTCGGCTGGGTAGTCCTGACCGGCGGCTGGATTGCTGAGGCGGGCACCATGGGGGCCACCCTGGCCATGATCACCGGCGGCGTCATCATGGGTGTGGTCGGCCTGACCTATGCCGAGCTCACGGCGGCGATGCCGAAGGCGGGTGGCGAACACAATTTTCTGCTCCGGGGAATGGGACCGCGTTGGTCCTTCATCGGATCGTGGGCAATCACTGGCGGCTACGTCACGATTGTCGCGTTTGAAGCGGTCGCTCTCCCCCGCACCGCGCTGTATCTCTTTCCCAACCTGAATCAGGTGCCGCTCTGGGAGATCGCGGGGAGCCAGGTCCACCTGACCTGGGCTCTGGTCGGCGCCGTAGCCGCGGTCGTCATTACCGGCGTCAATATCCGGGGCGTGAAACTTGCCGGCGTGGCACAGACCTTCGTGGTGTTACTGCTTATGGTCATCGGCCTGATGCTGATCTTTGGTTCGTTCACGGGTGGTTCCACCGAGAACATGGAACCCTTCTTCACCGGTGGCATGGGTGGGTACTTCGCCGTCCTGGTGGTGGTGCCGTTCCTCTTCGTCGGATTTGACGTTATCCCGCAGTCAGCCGAAGAAGTGAATATCCCGGCACGGCAGATTGGCCGCCTGGTGGTCATCGCCGTGATTCTCGCAACCATCTGGTATGTCATGACCGTGCTGACCACCTCGTCGGCCATGCCCGCGAACGAGATCGCCCAAGCCGACATCGCAACGGCAGATGCGATGGGCGCACTGTTTGGCACCGATGTAATGGCCAAGATCCTGATTGCCGGGGGCATCGCGGGCATTCTCACGTCCTGGAACTCGCTGCTGCTTGGGGCGTCCCGCCTGATGTACTCGATGGCCCGCTCCGGCATGCTTCCCCGCTGGTTCGGCAAATTGCACCCGAAATACCGCACCCCATCGAACGCCCTGCTGTTCATTGGCGGGCTGTCCTTCCTCGCTCCCTTCTTCGGTGAGGCAATGCTGGTGTGGCTGGTGGACTCGGGCGCTCCAAGCATTGTGATCGCGTACCTACTGGTGGCAATCGTGTTCATCATCCTGCGCCGCAAGGAACCGGCAATGGACCGGCCCCTGCGCATTGGTGGCGCAGGCAACGGTGGCGTGATTATCGGTTTCGCGGCAGTCATCCTCTGTGTCGGACTGCTCAGCCTGTACCTGCCGGGGATGCCCGCGTCGCTTACGCCGCCGCCGTGGATTCTGTTTGGGCTGTGGTGGGTACTTGGAATGTTCTTCCTGTTCAGAATCCCGACCGGTGTCAAGCCCGGAGCGGACGCTGAGGAGGATCTCCTCGCCAGACTGGCGCAGAAAAGGGGCTAATTCACGCGGGCTTCCCGTTCAGCGTTTCCTGCCAAACTTCCGCTCCCACCAATCACGCCTCGGCGTCGTCAGCGGACCGATTTCGACGGGAAGCCTCCGCGGCAGTTTGGTGATCAGCTCGGTACCGGAAAGGTCCTGAGGACGGGAGGGTAGCCTTAACCTTCTCACGTTTGCAGGGGCGGTCACCGCCTCACTGGCTTTCGGGCTTGCCTGGAATGATCCAGCGAACCTGCAGCTCGGATTCGTTTTGGCTGGCACCGGAACCCTGATAATCGGCTGGATTTACCACGTAAAGCGCATCCGTCCCGCGGTCGAGGTAGGAAGGCTGAATGTCTTGATGTCGCTTGAAAGCGACGAGCAGAAGTGGGTGCGGCGGCAAATACTGCGCAAGATCCCAACCGAGCAGGCCCATCTGGATGTCAGCCGGGCGGCCGCTGTACAACTCCGGAAGACCGCAGCAACCTCATTGCTGATCGCGCCAGTCGTGCTGTTCAGCGTTTCGTCGAACCTTTTTCACACCTCTGGTGGGGTGTGGTGGTTCATTGCGTGCGTTCTTCTTGTTGGCCTGATCGCTGTCGCTCAGACCGTCCGCGAATTTCGGTCAGCGGGCCTGTTCCTTCACGAGACCGAAGACGGGTGGGCGCTGCACCACGCTGATCATCGGTGACCTCCGCAGTCCACATCGGTTGAACGCCCGGCCCGCTGAACGGTGTCTAGTCCGGTGAACGGTGAAGCACAAACATTCCGCCATAGGCGGGCTCACCCGTCCGCGAAGCCTCGGTATCGGTGTATTCCCTCAGAACATCGTAAATCCGGGAAATGAGGTCATCGGCATCGGCTTTCGAAAGATGCAGCACAAAGCGGGAGAGGCTTGCCAGCGCATGCGGCCCGGATTCAGCCAGTTCCTCACGTAGCGCGTCGATTGGCGCCAGCGGACCGTTAGAGCCGGCGTCGTCCAATGCCGTATCCAGGCGCCAGGATCGCCCGGTCGATCGATACGGTTTTTCCAGCGCACCGCTCTCCCCGGTGCGGACTTCACCCGGCTCCAGGAATTCCGTCGCGAGCAACTGCCGAACGTGATAGAGCATGGTGCCCGGGTCCTGGCCCAACCGGTCAGCGAGCTGTTTGTTGGTCAGTTCATGAAGGCCGCATAGACGCAGAATTCTCAGCCGCAGGGGGTGAGCCAGCGCTTTGATTTCGCGCGCGCTCGCTGCGGGATTCAACGCGCCCTTGCCCGTCGGGGTGCCATCAGTCATGCGTCCAGCATACCGGCTGATGTACGTAATTGTAATCACCTTGAAGTTTCTACATCGCCGTGAGATTGTTCACATATGACCAGAAACATGGAACGGGTGCGGGAGCGAAATAGCGCTCCCCTGGGTGCGTCATATTGGAAGCTATGGACCTCGACAGGGCTGTCCAACCTGGCCGACGGCGTCTTCAAGATCGCCCTGCCTCTGCTCGCGATCCAGTTCACCCAATCCCCCACGCTGATCGCCGGGCTCGCCGTCGCCGCCTCACTCCCCTGGCTACTTTTTGCGCTGACGGCAGGTGCGTTGGCTGACCGGTTCAACCGCCGCACACTCATGCTGGCAGCGAACCTCACCCGCTCGGCACTGCTCGCCGGACTGACAGCGATCATCCTGCTGGATCTCGGAACCCTGTGGGCGCTGTACGTGATCGCCCTCCTGGTCGGGGTCACCGAAACTCTTTACGACACCTCGGCCCAATCGTTCATGCCGCAGATTGTGCGGCGGGATCAGCTCTCCCGCGCGAATGGCCGGCTGTACGCCGTCGAACTCACCGCAAATCAATTTGTCGGGCCTCCGCTCGGGGGATTGTTGGTGGCAGCCGGCGTCGCCCTGGGTTTCGGGGTGCCCGCAGCCCTGTGGCTGCTCGCCGTAGGGGCACTTTTCCTGGTGCCCGGCAGTTTCCACATTGAACGCGAGCAAAAGACGACTCTCCGATTCGATATCGCGGAGGGCCTGCGTTTCCTTTGGAACCAAAAGATCCTGCGGACCCTGGCAGTGATGACAGGGGTATTCAACTTTGCCTCCAGCGCTGCTTTCGCCGTCTTTGTCCTATTCGCCGTGGGCCCAGCTTCGGTGATGGGACTGTCCGAGGTGGGCTTCGGCGTGCTCCTGACATCGTCTGCTCTCGGTGCGTTCGCAGGCTCATTCCTCTCTGAGTGGGCCGAGTCCACGCTGGGTCGATCCAGGTCATTGGCGCTCACAATTGCTGGCGGCGCGCTGTTCGTTGGCGCGCCGGCCATCACCGATAACCCCTATGTCCTCGGCGGCATCTTCTTTGTGGGCGGAATGCTCCTCATGCTCTGGAACGTGATCACCGTGTCACTGCGCCAGCGCATCGCCCCCAACCGCCTGCTGGGGAGGGTTAACAGTGCCTACCGTCTGCTGGCCTGGGGCACGATGCCCCTGGGTGCGGCAACCGGCGGGTTGCTGGCCCACTGGTTGGGGCTGCAGGTCATGTTCGGCATCATGGGGCTATTAACCGTTGCGCTCCTCGGGCTGATGCCAATCCTCACGGACAAGGCAATCGACGCGGCCGACGTCGAATCCTAGGCCCCGGGTGGATCGCCGAATATTTTGGGCGCACGGATGATGAGTCGGTAAGGATGACCAGCGTGGACAAACAGATCAAGCGACTGGTGCAACTGGTTTGCGCTCGGTGATCCACCGGATTATGGAGTACGCGAGGCACTGCGGTCACACGGACTTGCTCAGGGAATACATTGACGGTCACCGGCAGCACACCGTGGATATCGTGCAGGACTGCAACGGTTCGGACCATTCGCCGAGTATGACCGCTCCGGCCGATTTCGGTAACCATTGCACCAGCGGATGCCTCGGTCTTTAGGTCCGAGCCTTTTCGCCGGTCACCCATAGTGCGCCGTGATGGTGTGATGTGATCCGTCCAGAGTGATCATTCCGCCGAAGGGCAGAATCCATTGAGGACGGGTATGGCCGAAGGGCACCCCGACGCAGATCACCGCCTCCGGGTTGTACTGGCTTACCTCGCCGATGACAGTGTCCCGCTGGTCGGCTCGCAGACGGGAACGTTGTTCAGAGTCGGGCCTGCTATCGAAGTCGCTGGTCGGGGGGCGGGCCACGAGTACTCCCTGGACCGCACTAAGGATTCCCCTCTCCCCCAGCCCCCGAACCCACCGTTTGACCCAATCAGTGGGTGGAATCAGCTCGCTCGTCTCCAGGAGCAGGATCGAACCTGCCAGGTGCTCCAGCCGCGGTATCCGGCCGGCCAGCGCGAGCTGATCGATGACTTCCAGGCAACCACCCCAAGTCCTTCCCGTCACCTGCCGGGCCGGGCCAGCCCAGGTCCAGGGTTCGGTTGGCTCGCGATCACCATAGCGGAGGAGGGCACTGGGATCACGCCAGTCGCGTCCGAAATCCTCAGATTCTCCCGGGTTACCAATGGTCAATTCACCGCCGATCATCAAGGCAGCACGGAGGGAGGCCAGATGAATGTCATCGATACCAGGTCCGGAACCAAGATGCACCTGCGTGGAACCTCCGTAGAACCCACCGATCCTTTGTGCCCACAACCAATTGAGCAGGTTGGTGTTGTCGCTGTATCCGAGGAAAATTTTCGGATCGGCCCGCGCCAAGTCGGCTCGAAGGTGGGGAATCACGGTGATCTGGTCATCGCCCCCGATCGTCGAAAGGATGGCACGGATCGCCGGATCGGCGAACGCCGCGTTAAGGTCTGCGGCTCGCGCTTCTGGCGTGGCTCCAAGCTGGCGGGTTGTCGGGTACTCGACCGGAATGAGACCGGTCGCCTCTGTCAGTCGTCGCATTGCCTGCTCATGAACGGCGGGAGCGAAACCGGGGGCCGCAAAGGATGGGGACAGGACCGCCACACGGTCCCCGCTATGAAGCTTTGGAGCCTCCAGGCCGTCCCCCCACATATCCATCCCGCCATTGAAGCACACGAAGGATATGCATCAGTCGGCTATACCTGCGCTGGCGGAACGGATCGGGGTATCGCCGTCGTACCTGGCCGACAGAGAAGGAACCGCATAGTAATTTTCCTCTGCCATGCCCAGCACCGCCCTCACCGAATGAACTCGCCACGACGCTATCAGCCGAGACTTTTCCTCTGAGGGTGGGGCGGAGCGTAGTGTCAGAGCTGCCCACAATCCGGTTCGCCGCGACCAATCGGGCAATGATCCTACAAGGGAGGGCGCGTGCGGGCCATCATTCTTGGCGGTACCGGTGCAATCGGTGGAGCCACGGCGGCAAGGTTCGCTGCCGCGGGCTGGGACGTTGACGTTACCGGGCGTGATCATGCATCGATGCCAGGCGAGCTTGCGGCAGTGGGTGTCCGTTTCCACTCGATTCCCCGGAGCGATGTGCATGCCATTGAACGGCTCGTCGGCGCCGGGGCTGAGGTTCTGGTGGATCTGCTCGCCTACCGGGGCACCGACGTCGAGGCACTGCTCCCCGCGCTGTCGTCCGTCGCTTGCCCGGTCCTAGTTTCCGGCAGGGCCGTCTACGTCGACCCGGTTGGCAGGCACCTTAACGGCGACGTCACACCACGCTTCCCAGGGCCGATCAGCGAGCAGACGCCGACGCTGCCGCCAGCCGGCGACGGCGTCGACCCCTTCACGCGTGAAGGATACGCGCCGTCCAAGGTGGCCGCCGAGCAGGTGGCATTGAACAGCGGCCTACCGTTTACCGTGATCCGTCCGTCGAAGGTCCATGGCCGCTGGGCCAGGAATCCACGCACCCGGTTCTTCATCGAACGCATGCTGCGCGGCGACGACACGATCGCGCTTGCCCATCGAGGTGCCACAGTGGACCATCTGACCGCGGCCACGAACACAGCCGTTCTCATCGCTGCTGTCGCCGCCATGCCCGAAGCGCGGGTCCTTAATAGCGCCGACCCGGATACGCCGACAGCGGAGCAGATCGTCCAGGTGATCGCCGCCCGGTTGGGATGGAGCGGGAGCCTCAATCTCCTGGCTGAATCACCCGATCCCAACCCGGGTGCTCACCCCTGGTTCACCCCTCACCCCCTTGTGCTGGAGACCGCAGCCTCCGAACGTCTCGGCTACCAGCCGGTCGGTACCAGTTTGGAGCTACTCGAGGAAGAAATCGATTGGGTGGTCGGCGAGCTCGCCCACCACCCGCATGCCTAGGACGAAACTGCGGACTCCCACGGGCCGGTGAACCGGTCGTTAGAGCGATTCGGCCTTCGCCGCTATTTCCGTGAGGTCCTTCGCGAGTGCGTTGCGGGTCATGCGTAGTCCGAGTTTGCCGAAGATTGCCAATCCCACTCTGGTCAGGAGGGAGGGGTTGGCCGGCTCCCCTCCGAAGGTCATGGTGAGGTCGGTGCCGCCGTCGCGCTCGACCAGCGTCATGCGGGAGGTGTAGTCGGCGCCGTCCTGCAGCGCCCTCACCGTGGTGCTGTGGGGCGCGTCGGACTGGGTCACCCACATCTCAACCGTCTCTGTCCTGCCCATCATGGTGCGGGTCTCTTTCCAGCGGGTTCCCTCCCCATAGGGTCCCGCGCTCAGCATCTCGACTGATTGAACGCCCGAAAGAGTCGAAGCTGAACCGGGGATGTCAGAAATGACCGTCCACACCTTCTCCGCGGAGGCGTTGACGTGCTGGGTGAGGCTGATGGTGTGGTCCATGTCCCCGAGCCTAGTCCTGATGCTTCCGTCCCGCGTTGCATCTCACCGGTCGCTATCGCTGCGAAGGACCAGCAGTCAGCGGCTGCGACGGTATACATTTCGGGGTTGGTGAGGTGGATGAGTTGGCTGAAGAAGTCGTTCCAGGTTCAGATGAACGTGAAGATCGTGGTGGTGGCCAGAGCCGGGAGCATCAGCGGGAGGATGATTTTGGAGAAGATTTTGAAGTGACCGCGCCCAGTGATCGTGTGGCTTCACCGCTAACCGATCACCACCCGTGAGCTAGGCGTCCGGCTACGTATGCCACGCGGCCAAAGACGCTTCCCTGGCGGCGGAAGCCGAGCTCATCTTCGGAGCTGGCGCAGGCCAGCGGAATATTGTCTACCTCAACGGCGGTGCGAGCGGGATCGGTGGCGGCCTCGTCTCCGACGGAACGCTGCTGCGGGGCTCCTCGGGGTACGCGGGGGAAATCGGCCACACATTCGTCCGCACCAGCAGGAGCGACGATCTCGACAGCCAAGTGGCACGCCAGTTGGGGTATCTAGGCATAGCCCTCCGTAATGCGGTCACCACCCTCAACCCGGACGCCATCGTCCTCGACGAATTCCTCGGCGTTCTTCACGCCCTGTCCCCGGCTACTCTGAACAACCACCTGCTGTCGCAGGCGTTGGGCGGACCGGCGAGCGAGGTAACCATCCACCGCACTGAGCTGGGCTCCGATCTGATGATGATCGGAGCCGCCGAATTGGCCTTTACACAGTTCCTTTCCAATCCTGCCGGCACTGGTTCGCTGCCGACGGCGGGGAGCTAGTCTGGAAAGAGGAGTCCGTTGCTGTCGATGGTGCCACGGACCACAAGGCGCTCGTTGTGCGAGCGTCGTTCCTACAACCTGTCAGGGGTTACCCACTGGTTGCTCCCGAAGCCGAGGTAGAGGATCACCCTTCCCGACCGTTCTGTCTCCCATTGAGCGACATGGCAGTCCCATTGTGCAACAGTCAAAGCATGCACTGGTCAATTTGACTACACTTCAAGCCTGGGGACCGCTAAACCTGGTCATCCTGACTGCGAATAACCTGACCGAGAGATGAAGGAGCACCCATGGTTGCCACCAGGGATCATCGTCCCATCCGGGACGCCATTGATCGGGCCGTCCTCGAGGCATTGGACGCCGACTCACGCATGACTGTGCTCGCCATCGCGCACCGCACCGGCCTGGCCCGTGGCACAGTCCAGGCCCGGTTGGAGCGATACGAGCGCGAAGGTGCGCTGAGGGATCACAGCGTCCGCATAGCACCCGAGGCGCTTGGCCTGAACATTTCAGCGCACGTCGCGGCGGAGCTCGATCAGCACAGAATCGATGTTGCGGTGGAGGGCCTCCGGGCTATCCCGGAAATCATTGAATGCCTCGCTCCCGCAGGTGAGACAGACCTTCTCTGCCGGGTTGTCGCCCGCGACCCGGACGACCTGTATCGGGTCTCCGAAGAAATCCGCCTCTGCCCAGGAATTCTGCGCACCCGAACAAGTATGTTCCTGCGCCAACCCATCCCCTACCGCATGAGTCCGCTGCTCGCGGCGCTCGGCAGCTAAGGAGGACCATCCCCGTGTCCACGAACCCCTCTGCGCTGATCTTTGACGTTAACGAGACACTGTCAGATCTGGCGCCGCTGCAATCCACCTTCATCGACGCCGGATTGGCCAGCGATCTTCCCCGACCGTGGTTCGCGGAGTTGCTCCGCGACGGTTTTGCCCTGACCGCTTCGGGTAGCAACCCCTTGTTCGCGGACCTCGCCTCGGACAGCTTTCACCGCCTTCTCATGCAGAATCTGGGGCCAGCCGACTATCGGGAGCACATCGATCACCTGTTGACTGCGTTCAGAAACCTTCCCCTCCACGCGGATGTAGCGCCGGGTGTCGAGGCACTCAGCGCAATCACCCAACTCGTGACGCTCAGTAACGGCGCCGCTGCCGTTGCCGAATCCCTGCTGACCCGGGGCGGCATCCGGGACAGATTCTCGCGGCTGCTGAGTGTTCAGGACGCACAGCTCTGGAAGCCTGCCCGCCCGGCCTACGAGTACGCCGCTCAGGAGACCGGCCATGCGCCCGAGGACCTGATGCTGGTCGCGGTACACCCATGGGATATCCACGGAGCAAACGCCGCCGGCGTCCAGACCGCGTGGATCAACCGGTCCGCGGCCGCTTATCCGTCCTACTTCTCCCCGCCCGACGTCGTAGCGCGCGATCTAGTGGATCTGGCGAAAATACTCCAGGAGGGCTGATCCGACCAGGTACCCTCGTGACAGCCACCGCCTCCCCCACGACAGCCCGGAGGAAGGCTCCCCCGGGCTATCTGTATCCGCTGTGCGTCAGCTGGTCCGCGGGGAGCTCTGCGTTAGAAGATCGGCGTGGTGCATAGCGGCGACATTGGGGTGGGCTCGGAGCCGGTAGCGGAGCGCGTTGTCCCCGTAGGTTTCCAGGATTGGGCTGTTGGTCGGATCCACCGAGAGCCCGCCGGCTTTGGCGTGAAACTCCGGACTCATTCTCAGCGCAGGCATGGTGGCGTCCAGCGCGGGGTTGTAGAAAAAGGGCAGGGAGATCCGTTCGGCGCCGTCTGCCGGTGAGATCACGCGGTGCAGGGTCGCCTTGAGGAATCCGTTGGTGGCAAGCTCAAGCATTTCGCCAATGTTGACGACGAAGGTCCCGGGAACCTCAGGCACGTCGATCCACTTGCCCTGGTGTTCGACCTGGAGTCCGCCCTTTCCGGGTTCAACGAGGAGGAGTGTCAGCACGCCGCCGTCGCGGTGTGACCCGACGCCCTGCTTGGGCTTGTCTCCGGTTTCCCGCGGATAGCGCACAATTTTGAGCATCGGAAAGGCCCTGGCGCCAAACGCTTCGTCAAAGCTATTCGACGGTGCGCCCAGGGACACCGCTATCGCCCGCAGCAGATCCATGGAAATGGCACTCAGGCGCTGTGTCCACTCAGAAACAATTTCCTGCATCTCGGGCAGGTCAGTTGGCCACAGATTGGGACCTTCCAGGCGCCAATAGTCGGCCACGCCCGGGCCCGGCTTGACGGCGTCGCGGTCCACACCGATGTCGATCTGCTCGCGCCAGTCCACGGCCCGGTCGGTGAGCTCGGCGCCCATCCTGGTATAGCCGCGGAACTGGGGACTGTTGACGTTTTCCAGCTCGAGCTTCTGCTCCTCGGACAAATCGAAGAAGCGACGGGAGACGGCGAGCATCTGATCGGTGAGGTCCTGGGGTATGCCATGACCGCCCAGGTAGAGGAAGCCGACGTCGTGCATCGCGTCGCGCAGATCGTCCCTGAATTGTGCGGCCTCTTCCTGACCCGCGCTCAGTCGTGAGTAGTCCAGGACGGGCAATGATTCGAGTGACAAGGTCGTAAAGTCCTTTGAAGCGAAGTGAGGAAAACAAGATCCGGATGCGCTTAAACGTTACGACTGCAGCCGCTCAGAACGGCGTTCGCGTTGCGAAGTGTGTCATTTTGGGCGTGGATCGGGTGCTTGGCGTTCGGAGAGCAGACCTCTCCAGCCTGGACAGGTCCGTGGTGCGCCGCCATGGGTGCCGTCCACTGGACGCAAACCTATCACTCGGCGTCGGCGTTCCCAGTGGCCTGGCCACTTGTCCTCGTGGCAGGCCACCGGGCAGCCTGGAAGCGCACCACCGCACTTCTTCGGCGAACCCTAGGAAGCAGTCTTGACCACCAGTACGTCGCAGGGAGCGTTGTGCACGACGCTCCACGCGACGCTTCCCAGAACCCGCAACAGTCCGGTCATACCCACGTTGCCAACAACCAGCAACTGGGCACCGATGCGATCGGCCTCCTCGATGAGGACATCCTGCGGTTTGCCCCGGCCCGCGGCCGAACGGACCTTCACCGAGGGGTGCTCTTCGCGCAGTTTCACCGCCACCCGCTCAGCCAACTTCAGAGCTTGCTCGGCGTCGTCCAGTATCCAGGTGTCATTTCCGATCCGGACAACCTCAGTGTTGCCCTTGATGTGCGCGCTGAGCACCACAAGCTCCACTCCCAGGCCCTCGGCAAGGACCGCGGCGCGCGAAGCGGCCATATACGCGGTGTCGCTGCCATCGACCCCAACAACCACATTTCCTGCCATGCTGGTTCCTCCTCAATTATCGATCCGCTTATAGCGGTATCCGGAGCCTACCGAAGTTAGCCGAAAAACCTCACTAGGCTAAGGCAGCCTTTCATTCCCCCGGACCGTGAGTCGAGGCTCTCCTACCCGGGCAGGACCGCTGGCGGGGACTGATTTAGCTACTCAGGCGTCGGTCATGCCTGTGCCACTTGTGACCGTAGCTGGGTAGGCACTGCCCCAGATCATCTCCACCAAGTCCCGCGGGCACCGTCGGCGTGGCTTCCAGCCGGGCGTCTGGCTGTCCGGCAACCGTTCGCCAGGGGCGGGTCCAACCGTCACACCTGCGCCTACCGAGGCTGGGAAACCCCGCTATCTCTGTCGCCGGTCCCCGCCATCACCTTGCCCGATCCGGAGCCCCAGCCCGAACTGGTGGAAGCGGTGCTCTCCTGGCCACCGATGCTGGCGCCGCCATTCTCGACGCCGGCGGCACCGCTCCTGACGCGTGGGTTGCCGTCACCGCAGTGCCGAGCGTGGTGGAACCCTTCTATCCGAGTGCGCTCGGCGGGGACACCTGGGGTCTCTATTACGACGCCGACGCTGAGGCGGTGACCAGCGTGAACGGTGTTGGCCCGGCAGGCAGTGGAGCGACCCTTGCCGACTATGGTCCCCAGGCCGGGACCCCTGGCCTGCATCAGGTAGTCGTGCCCGATGCATGGGACGGCTGGATGGTCTGGCTCGGTGAATACGGCACCATGGACCTCGACGAAGTCCTTGCCCCGCTGGAAATTTCTCCCGACGGGCTGTCAGCCGAGGCAGCGGCCGAGCCTTGCAACGACACCGCCAGTGGCATCGTCACACCACCGGGCTAACCCCCGGGGCAGGATGAAACGTATCCCGGTTAGGTGACGGGCACTTCTACATCGACGATGCCGACAAACCGGCTCCCAATTCCTTCGTACTCGCTGCGAACGAGACTCGGCATTGCCTGCGGGATTTCATCGTGGGAGTGGTGGGCACAGGAGACATAGGTGAACGGCGGCCACCATTTCTTCGGCCGGGCAGCTTCCGAGAAACCACAGACCACACAGGTCAGCTGGACCCAGACAGGCCGCTTGCCCGTCCGGTTTTCCCTGGACTGGACGAGCCAGGCTGGGGGATTTTCCACCAGCTCCGACAGTTCGGCGTCGGTCAGCCTGCTGGGGATACCGTGGCGGTGTGCCATCTCCAGCGGAATATCGAGAATCTGAGCTGCTTCACGTCGTGTAACCACCAGTTAAAGATACGGGATGCGGGACCTGGCCGTCCGTCCGGTCTGGTTGCACGGGGATGATTGAGTCGACGCGGCTCGTGATAGCCGTCCTCACCTGAGGGGTATCTGGGTGTCGGAAGGGATGGGATGGCAGCGGCGGGTCTGTGTCCGATGCCGTCGTCCCTTTCTTGCGTACTCGCATTCAATTACGATGCCACGGTGGACACTTTGCTGAAGTACCGTCCCTTCCACCCGAAAACCCTGTCTGTCAGCATTGGGTGAGACACCGCCACTTTTCCCACTGACTCCTTAAGGGCGAGATTTGGAAACCGATTCCCTGTGAGCACCGCACTT
>NZ_JADOUT010000009.1:0-120344 GCF_015752345.1 Arthrobacter sp. CAN_A212 | reverse complement strand
CACCCGGTACGACAAACTCGCCCTCACCTACCGCGGAGGAGTCGTACTCCGAGCCATCACTATTTGGCTCAAAGAATTAGGAGACACGCCCTAGGAGCTGGCCGTAGCAGCCTGGGAAACCAGTTCCAGAAACGAGTCCCTGAAGCTGTCCCGGCTGACAAAAAGTACCCTTTTCAGGGCTCCCGGATCCGATGCCGCCGCCTGCCGGAGAAGCTCAGGCCAGGCTGCGCCGGACCAGGATTCAGCCATCGGAATGGCTGCGGCGGCTTTCAGCGCCCGCGCGAAGGCTGTCTGCTCGGCGAAGGGGCGCTCCTCCGGTACCAGGATGGTTGGTCGCCCTGCAGCAGCAGCCGCAGCGACAGCGTGGTAGCCGGCGGAGGTAATGATGATGTCCGCCCGGGCAAGCTCTGCCCGTGGGTCGGCCAGAACCCCCAGCAGCCGCACATTCGCTGGCAGATCAGCGGATCCGGTGCTCAGACCCACCACATTCCACTGCCAGTCGGGGCATGATCGCGCAGCGTCGGCAAGCTCAGTGGCACCGACGCCGCTGCCTCCAAGGCTGGTTTGTACAGTGATCACCTTCCCGGCCCGGTGGCTCGTCGCAGCTACGGATTCTCCGTTAGGTTCGAGCATTCCCAGATACTGGGTCCGGTGCCCAAACTTTTCCAGGAAGGCAGGATCCTCGAGCTGGCGTGGGTAATAGGCAAAGAGGCCGGTGGCAGCGACATAAGCCGCTTCGTGGGCCGGATCCCAGCGGTCGCCCGGCATGCGCCGGTAGAGGACTGGGTAACCGCTGAGCCGGGCGAAGATTGCCGCCTCCGCGGAGACATCGATGATCACCACCTGGGGGTCGAAATCCTGCCACGCCGCCTGCAGCTCCACGAACCGTTGTCGGATAGCGGGGTTGGTGGGCGTGTAATGCAGAAACTGTTCCCCTGAGACCGTGTAGGGGGCGCCGTCGGGCCCGGTATCGGAAGTGAGGTGCGCGAATGTCGTCTGGGGGATCGCGTTCAGCCCATCAGGCTCGGTGGACCCGGTGACCAGAAGATCGACTGCTTGCAGCCGGGCAATATTCAGGGCGTGCCGGAGGTGTCCTGACCCGTGGTGGTGGGCGTAGTAGGCGACGCGGAGCCGGGGCATCACGGCGGGTACTGGAGAGGGCATTGCAGGGGAATTCACTCCCTCCTCACGGCCTAGGACGCCATCATGTCGGTGTTGGCAAGAACGCCATGGCCTACCAGTTCACCAAGGTGCTGCTCATACCTGGTGATCATCGCCTCCACCGAGAACCGCTCGGCAGAAGCACGCACCTGGCTGGTGTTGAGGGTGCGGGACTGCTCTACGGCGCGGGCGAGGTCGGCCGCCGAGAACCCTGCTGCGACCACGCCGCCCCGCGCGTCAATAATCTCGTCCATCGCGCCGCAGGGCAGGGCGGCAACGGGGGTGCCGCAGGCCATGGCTTCGACGGTGGTCAGGCCAAAGGGTTCGGCCCATAGTGGGGAGGCGATAAACACTGTTCCGGAGCCCAGGAACGCGGCAAGCTTGGTATGGTTCAAATGGCCAACATGCTCGACCGATTCACTCAACAGTGGCGCAATGGTCCGGTTGAAGTAGTCCTGATCACTGATGGGTCCGGCGAACTGGATGCGCATCCCGGCAAGGGCAGCTGCCTCGATGGCAACGTGCAGACCCTTCTCGGGCGTAATCCGACCCGCCCAGACGGCAATGTCAGGGTGGCGGTCAACTCCCGGGCCCACCCTCCATTCCGCAAGGCGGATTCCATTGTGGACCACATCGATGTCACGGAGGTGGTGCCGCCACTGCCGGGCGTTGGCAGCTGAGACGCTGACAACCCGATGCCCCGCCTGCCGGTTGTGGATCTGCGCATCAAGTGCCGCGGTCACGCGTGGCAGTGGTGGGGTATGCAAAATGGTGATCATCGGTTGGGCTGGTGGCGTGAGATGAGGCAGTGCGCTCAGCGAATTATTGATGACGACGTCGAAGTTGCCTTCGTTGATCAGCTCCAGAGTTGTGCGCTGGGCCTCATCCAGGAGACGGGTCTGGGCTTCCCTGGCCGCCCCCTCGGGGTGTCGGGTGAAGGTGAAGCCTGCGTCCAGCATGGGTATCAGCCGAGCTGATGTACGGCTGCCGCCCTTGGCGAACAGTGTGACCATGTGACCGCGCGCCGACAATTCCTCAGCCAGCAGGGCGGTATGCATTTCCAGCCCACCGGGGAAGGGGCTGGCGATGGGGTGGTGCAGGTGGGCCATGACGGCAATGTTCAACGGTTGAGCAAGCAGCATAATGGTAAGTATGCTTCATTTCCGTGAAATGTCGACACGGGGTGGCGCCAACCACTTAATTCTTGGAGGTCTCCGCGTCCAGCTTCTTGGCAATCAGATCCTGTTTACGGACCGCCGCATGCGTGGAACGTTCGGCGACCAACCACTTGGGTGGTTCCTGCAGCAGGGTGGTGATGTCAGCCGTCGAGAGCGGCTCGGTGACCCCACCTCGCGCCAGTCCGCTAATGGAAATGCCGAGCTTCTGGGCTACCACCGGGCGGGGGTGGGGGCCGTTGCGGCGAAGCTCAGCGAGCCATTCGGGCGGGTTTTGCTGCAGCTCGTTGAACTCCGCACGGGTGACATCGCTGTCCTGGAACTCCTGGGGTGCGGCTGGCAGGTAGATTCCCAGTTTCTTCGCCGCGGTGGCGGGCTTCATGGTCTGGGTGCTTTTAGCGGGGGTCATCCCTTAACCCTAGCTCCCCCAGCTGCTTCCGAGCTGCTCCCTGCCTGCATTCTGGCGAAGAACGCGGCCAGCTCGGCGTGAGCGGTCAGTGGGAGCACCTGTGCCACATACTGGTCTGGACGGACGACGACGACGGCGCCATCGCGCTCCACCCCGCGCAGCTCGAAGATGTCCGCGGCGGGGTCACTGCCGAAGACCTTCTCAAGGTAGTCCAGCTGGAAGGGGCCAACTGTGGGTTTGAAAACCGCAGGGACGGCATTGATGTCGATGCTCTGATGGTCCTGCTGGTAGATAACCCGGACATCGAACCACGCGTCGTGGTCCCCTCCCGCGGGGGTTGCGGCGAGAGGGGATTCGGGTGAGGTGCCGAGCCAGTCAGCAAAGGTGGCCACCTTCGACGGTGTTCCCGGCAGGGGCTGGTCGGCAAAAACGTAGATCCTCCAGCGTCCGTCAGCGGTCGCCTGATGGCCCAGATGTAGCGGGTTGGTATCGCAGACACGGACCACCAGCGCGGACTTGAACCGCTTGCCGATGGGAAATCCGGCCGCGAGTTCCTGGTATTTTGGTGCGCCCACGATGAGGGAGGGAGTGTATTCGGTCATGAAGCCAGCGGGAAACTCCATGGTGGAGGTGTAAAAGCTCTCGAGCTCAGTCGGGTCCTCAAACTCCTCGGGTTTTTTGGCCATCAGTGAGGACCATTGCTTGTCGAAGTCGATCAGATTTTTCGCGACGACCTGACGTTCGGCGGAATAGGTGGACAGCAGACTCTCGGAACTGCGCCCTTCCAGGACATGGCCGAGTTTCCACGCAATGTTGAACCCATCCTGCATTGAAACGTTCATACCCTGGCCAGCTTTGGCGCTGTGGGTGTGGCAGGCGTCCCCAGTGATGAAGACGCGGGGGGTACGGGTACCGATCTCTTCCGGGAGAACATCGTCGAACCGGTCCGTGAGGCGGTGCCCCACCTCGTACACGCTGTGCCAGGCGATGTTGCGGACGTCCAGGGTGTAGGGGTGGAGGATGGTGTTGGCTTTTTCGATGATCTCTTCCACGGTAGTGCTGCGGATCTCGCCCTTTGTCTGGGCATCGACGTCGCCCAGGTCAACGTACATGCGGAACAGGTGACCGCCCTCCCGTGGAATGAGGAGGATGCTCCCACCCGAACCGGACTGGATGGCGCACTTCAGCCGGATGTCGGGGAAGTCAGTTACCGCCAGCACATCCATCACTCCCCACGCATGGTTCGCAGCGTCTCCGGTGAGGGTACAGCCGATGGCGGCGCGGACCTTGCTGCGGGCACCGTCGGCACCGACCACATACTTGGCCCGGACCGTCCGTTCGGTCCCCGAGAGCGGGCCGTCGCTGTGGGTCAGGGTGACGGCAACCGGGTAATCGGCGTCAGGGGAGACGGTGAGGGCAGTGAACTCCAGGCCATAGTCGGGTTTCATGCGGGTGGGGGAGTTGGCCATGAACTCCGCGAAATAGTCTAGGACGCGAGCCTGGTTGACAATCAGGTGAGGGAATTCGCTGACGCCGGCTGGGTCGTCCAGTGGCCGGGCGGTCCTGATAATGCGGGTCGGATCCGCAGGGTCAGGCTTCCAAAACGCCATCTCGGTGATCCGGTATGCCTCGGCCGTGATCCGTTCGGCGAACCCAAAAGCCTGGAATGTCTCAACACTGCGTGCCTGGATACCGTCCGCCTGACCAATGGCGAGCCTGCCCGGCCGCCGTTCGACGATCCGGGTGGTGATGCCCGGGAACTGGGAGAGTTGGGCGGCGGCGAGCATGCCAGCCGGTCCGGTGCCAACGATCAGGACGTCCACCTGGTCGGGCAGTTCCTCGGGTCGGTTGATGCCCGTCCCGGCCGCAGCCTGGATCCGAGGGTCTCCTGATACGTAGCCGTGATGATGGAAGTGCACTGGCTGTCCTTACTCACATCTTTGTGGTGTAACTTGCCGGACTTTACTGGTGAATCGAAGGATCGATGTTCTCTATTTGAACGACCGATCCAATAATCGAATGACGCTCACACTGTACGACGAATATAACGCAGGTCACAATAACTTCAGCAAGGCCGGAGCGGTTGACGTGCCGCACGTCACACACGCTAGGATATCGTATACGATTTCATAGACCTGCCTGCCCGGACGAGAAGGAGAACGCTGCATGAGAACCGACTCCCAAACCCCACCAGTGACCGCCGAGCTGCTTGCCAGCACCCGCAAGGTCATTGCCGTCCATCTCAATTACCCCAGCCGGGCTGCCCAGCGTGGACGTATCCCCCTGCAGCCCTCCTATTTCCTCAAGCCGTCAACGTCGCTCGCGCTCGGATCAGTACAGACCCCAGGAGTGGTTGAACGACCCATGGGTTGTGAACTGCTCGGGTTCGAGGGCGAGATAGTGCTCATCATCGGCACCAGGGCGCGCCGCGTTGCCCCCGACGACGCCTGGAGCCACGTCGCCTGGGTCACCGCCAGCAACGACCTCGGTGTCTACGACCTTCGCTACGCCGACAAAGGATCAAATGTCCGGTCGAAAGGGGGCGACGGGTTCACTCCAGTGGGCCCGCACCTGATCCCGGCCGACGCCGTCGACCCCGCGTCGCTGCGGATCCGCACCTGGCACAACGACCACCTGGTCCAGGACGACACCACGGCCGACCTCTTCTTCCCGTTTGCCCGGCTGATTGCCGACCTGTCCCAGCTCCTCACCCTTGAGGAGGGCGACATGATCCTCACCGGGACGCCCGCAGGCGCTTCGGTGGCCCAACCTGACGACCTGGTTGACGTCGAGGTCACCGCGGGAAGCTATAGCAGTGGACGCCTGAGGACCCAGGTGGTGGAGGGATCGACGCCGCTGGCGGACTTCGGCGCTGGGCCCACAACCGATGACACACAACGCGAGGAAGCCTACGGGTCGCGTGACGCGGCGGGGCTGGCACCGCTCGCCGGGGCACTGTCGCCGGACCTGCGGAAGAAACTGGAAAGCGTTGCCACGGCGACACTTTCCTCCCAGCTGCGTAAACGGGGTTTGAACAACGTCAGCATCGACGGACTGCAGGCCACCAGACCCGACCGGCGCGTGGTCGGCCTCGCCCGCACCCTGCGCTTCGTGCCCAACCGGGAAGATCTCTTCACCACCCACGGCGGCGGCTTCAATGCACAGAAGCGGGCCATCGACTCGGTGAATGAGGGCGAAATCCTCGTGATGGAGGCACGCGGAGAGAAAGGCACGGGGACGGTCGGCGACATCCTCGCGATGCGCGCGCAGGTGCGCGGGGCAGCGGCCATCATTACCGACGGCGGTGTCCGGGACTACTCGGCCGTCGCCGACCTCGAAATGCCCACCTACTTCGCCAACCCCCACCCAGCGGTCCTGGGCCGGAGACACGTGCCGTGGGACACCGACATCACCATCGCGTGCGGAGGGACAACTGTGCAGCCCGGCGACATCATCGTCGCCGACGCGGACGGCATCCTGGTGATCCCCCCGTCGCTGGCAGAGGAACTGGTGGAGGACTGCATCCTGCAGGAGCAGGAGGAGACCTTCATCCTCGACATGGTGAAACAGGGAAACGGTGTGGACGGGCTCTACCCGATGAACGCCGGCTGGAAGGCAAAGTATGTGCAGTGGGTTGCCGCAGGAACCCCAGGTGACTGACGCCGTCGAAAGCGCAGGAGCACAGAATGCGGATTGACGATCAGATCGCGCCGGCTAGCAAGTCCGAGCAGGCCTACTCGGCGATCAAGGCGCAGATCGTCCGGGGCACGTTCACCCCTGGGTACCGGCTGGTGCTCGCCAAGATCGCCGGGGATCTGGGTTTCAGTGTGGTTCCCGTACGTGAGGCCATCCGGCGCCTCGAAGCCGAAGGGTTGGTGTCGTTTGAGCGCAACGTCGGCGCCACCGTCGCGGGAATCGATCCGACCGAGTACCTCTACACGATGCAAACCCTGAGCATCATCGAAGGCGCGGCCACGGCACTGTCCGCACCACTGATCGATGCGGTGGGGATTGCCCGCGCCCGCGCCGTCAATGAGGAAATGCGCCAGTGCCTGGAGAACTTCGATCCTGTCCGCTTCACCGTGCTCAACCAGGAGTTTCACGGCATCCTGTTTGAGCGCTGCCCGAATCCGCACATCCTCGATCTGGTGCACCGGGGGTGGAACCGGTTGGCAACGCTGCGGTCCTCAACCTTCCGGTTTGTTCCCGGACGTGCCGGAGAGTCAGTCCAGGAACACGCCGCCCTGCTCCAGCTGATCGAATCATCCGCCGACGCCGACGCCATCGAACGTTTTGCCCGCCGCCACCGCTCAGCCACCCTCGATGCCTACCTCGCGCAGGCAACCCACCCCACCGCATAAGCCCGCCAGTAGTCAGGAAAACCATGACCTCCACTGTCCCCGACGCTACCCACTACGTCCCAGAGAACCTGCCGAACCATCTCCAGCACTACATCAACGGGCAGTTCGTTGATTCTGTCGGCGGCGGGACCTTCGACGTGCTGGACCCAGTGTCCAACACCAATTACGCCACTGCGGCAGCAGGTCAACAGGAAGACATTGACCTCGCCGTCGCCGCAGCCCGAGAGGCGTTCGTCAATGGTCCGTGGCCGCTGATGAAACCCCGTGAGCGCGCCAGGATCCTCAACCGGATTGCCGACGCCGTCGAAGCGCAGGAGGTGCGACTGGCAGATCTTGAGAGTTTCGACACCGGCCTCCCCATTACGCAGGCAAAGGGCCAGGCCCTGCGTGCTGCTGAGAACTTCCGGTTCTTCGCCGACCTCATCGTCGCCCAGTTCGACGACGCCATGAAGGTACCCGGCTCTCAAATAAACTATGTGAACCGGAAACCCATTGGTGTTGCCGGGCTGATCACGCCGTGGAACACCCCTTTCATGCTGGAGTCCTGGAAACTGGCCCCGGCCCTTGCCACGGGCAACACGGTGGTGCTCAAACCCGCCGAGTTCACCCCGCTCTCCGCCTCCCTGTGGGCACAGATCTTCAAGGACGCTGGACTTCCCGATGGGGTCTTCAACCTGGTCAACGGTCTGGGCGAGGAGGCGGGGGATGCGCTGGTCAAACACGCCGACGTGCCGTTGATCTCCTTCACCGGCGAGACCACCACCGGTCAGACGATTTTCCGTAACGCTGCCGCCCACCTCAAGGGCCTCTCAATGGAACTGGGGGGAAAATCACCCTGTGTGGTGTTCGCCGACGCCGATCTTGACGCCGCTATCGACTCGGCCCTCTTCGGCGTCTTCTCCCTCAACGGTGAACGTTGCACTGCCGGGTCGCGCATTTTGGTGGAACGGGCCATCTATGACGACTTCTGTGACAGGTACGCAGCCCGCGCGAAGGCGATCGTCGTCGGAGACCCGCATGACCCGAAAACCGAGGTGGGAGCGCTGGTCCACCCCGAGCACTACCGGAAAGTAGCCTCCTATGTGGAAATAGGGAAGTCTGAGGGCCGGTTACTGGCGGGCGGCGGGCGTCCGGAGCATCTGCCGGAAGGCAACTACATCGCTCCGACGGTGTTCGCCGACGTCGCTCCCGACGCCCGGATCTTCCAGGAGGAAATCTTCGGCCCGGTCGTTTCGATCACCCCCTTCGAGGACGACGACGAAGCCCTTGCGCTGGCGAACAACACCAAGTACGGGCTTGCCGCCTATATCTGGACGCAGAACCTCACCCGTGCGCACACCTTTTCCCAGAACATGCAGGCGGGAATGGTGTGGCTCAACAGCCACAACGTCCGCGACCTCCGCACCCCCTTCGGCGGAGTGAAGGCCTCTGGCCTGGGCCACGAGGGAGGCTACCGCTCAATCGACTTCTACACCGACCAGCAGGCGGTCCACATCAGTCTCGGGGCCGTCCACACCCCAAAATTCGGCGGCATCGCCGCACCGACAGCAACCGAACGATAATTCCCTGCCCGCGGCCAAAAACACTGCTCAAAGAAGAGAGTTCATCATGACCAACTTCGTTCCCACCCCCACTGTCCCGGCCCCCGACATTGTCAGGTGTGCCTACATGGAAATTGTTGTCACCGATCTGGCGCGCTCCCGGGAGTTCTACGTCGACGTCCTCGGCCTTCACGTCACTGAGGAAGACGACACCACCATCTACCTGCGCTCGCTGGAGGAGTTCATTCACCACAACCTGGTGCTGCGCCAGGGGCCCGTAGCCGCCGTCGCCGCCTTCGCCTACCGGGTCAAATCCCCGGCCGAGGTGGACGCCGCTGAGGCGTACTACACGGAACTCGGGTGCCGGGTTGAACGCCGGCGGGAAGGTTTCACCCAGGGAGTCGGCGATTCGGTCCGGGTTGAAGACCCGTTGGGCTTCCCCTATGAGTTCTTCTACGACGTTGAACACGTGGAACGACTCACCCAGCGTTACGACCTGTACTCCGCGGGTGAACTGGTGCGCCTGGACCACTTCAACCAGGTCACCCCTGATGTGCCTCGCGGGCGCAAATACCTTGAGGACCTCGGCTTCCGGGTCTCGGAGGACATCCAGGATTCCGACGGCGTGAGCTACGCCGTCTGGATGCACCGCAAACAGACAGTTCACGACACCGCGCTCACGGGCGGTAACGGACCAAGAATGCACCACGTCGCGTTCGCCACCCACGAAAAGCACAACATCATCCAGATCTGCGACAAGATGGGGGCCCTACGCATCTCGGACCGGATTGAACGGGGTCCCGGTCGTCACGGGGTATCCAACGCCTTCTACCTCTATATCCTCGACCCGGACGGGCACCGCATCGAGATCTACACGCAGGACTACTACACGGGCGATCCGGACAACCCGACAGTCACCTGGGATGTCCACGACAACCAGCGCCGCGACTGGTGGGGCAACGCGGTGGTCCCCTCCTGGTACAGCGAGGCATCCCTGGTCCTGGACCTCGACGGCAACCCCCAGCCCGTTGTCGTCCGCGAGGAAAAGAGCGAAATGACTGTCACGGTCGGTGCGGACGGGTTCTCCTACACCCGCAAGGACGCCGATGGTGCGGATGGGCAGCAGCGGGGTTTCAAACTGGGAGCGCAGCTGTAGCCATGCTGGATGCCAAAACAATAGAAGCCATCGCCGACGAGCTGGTGGAGGCCGGGCGCAGCCGCACCCCGGTATCCCGTCTTACCAGCCGGTATCCCGACATGACCGTCGACGACGCCTACGCCGTCCAACGATTGTGGCGCCAGCGCAACGAGGACGCCGGGCGGACCCTCGTGGGACGCAAAATCGGTCTCACTTCCAAGGCCATGCAGGCGGCCACCGGTATCACCGAACCTGACTACGGCGCCATCTTCGATGACATGGTGCTGGACACCGGCTGCTCGGTGGACTGGGGCCGGTACACCCATCCGCGGGTCGAGGTGGAGCTCGCGTTCGTGCTGAAGCAGGACCTGTCCGGTCCGGGCTGCACCATTTTCGACGTCCTCAACGCCACCGACTACGTGGTCCCCGCCCTCGAAATCCTGGACTCCCGGATCGAGATGGAGGGCAGAACCATCGTGGACACTATTTCCGACAATGCGGCAATGGGCGCCATGGTGGTCGGTGGCCGCCCGGTGAAGCCCGACGCCGTCGACCTCCGCTGGGTCGCGGCCATCCTGTACAAGAACCAGACGGTCGAGGAGACCGGGGTTGCTGCCGGAGTGCTCGACCATCCCGCGGCTGGCGTCCACTGGCTGGCCAACAAGATCGCCGCTCACGGCGACAGCATGAAAGCGGGGGACATCATCCTTGCGGGGTCCTTTACCCGGCCTCTGTGGGTCAGCAGGGGCGACACCATCCACGCCGACTACGGACCACTGGGAGCAGTGACATGCCACTTCCACTAGCAGCCACTTTCCGTGCCGGCCTCACGGCGACCGACCGGCCATTGGCAGGCATGTGGGTGTGCTCGGGGAGCCCCCTCATTGCTGAACTCTGCGCCGGTGCCGGCCTGGACTGGCTCCTCATCGATGCTGAACACAGCCCGAATGGTCTCGAATCCATCCTCGCCCAACTCCAGGCCGTCCACGGCTACCCGGTCCACGCGGTGGTTCGACCGCCGGTGAACGACACAGCGTTGATCAAGCAGTACCTGGATCTCGGCGTGCAGAACCTCCTGATTCCGATGGTCCACTCGGTGGCCGACGCCGAAGCTGCCGTGGCGGCCACCCGCTACCCGCCCGCTGGGGTGCGAGGCGTCGGATCAGCACTCGCCCGGGCCTCCCGCTGGAACAGGGTCCCCGGTTATCTGGCCGGTGCTGGGGAAACCATCAGCGTGACGGTGCAGATTGAATCCAGCGCGGCCGTGGACGCTGTGGAAGCCATTCTTGGAGTGGACGGCGTGGATGCCATCTTCGTGGGGCCCTCCGACCTGGCCGCGTCACTCGGGGTGCTCGGTCAACAGGAACACCCTCTGGTGCGCGCCGCCGTCGAACGGTGCCTTACGGCGGCGTCGAAAGCCGGCAAGCCGGCGGGAGTGAACGCCTTTAACCACGACACCGCGCGCCACTATCTGGACAGGGGTGCCAGTTTCATCCTGGTCGGAGCCGACGTCGCAGTGCTGGCCCGGGGTTCGGAAGCCCTCGCAGCGCAGTTTGTCCCCGTGCCTGACGACGATTCCCCCGCCAGCTACTAATCCCACGGGTGAGCTAGTGTGATCAGATGTCCGAGCCCCAGCCCAGCGTCCTCACCGTCGGTTTCGTTCCCGGTGTGACCCCCGGCAAATGGGTCAGCCGGTGGCGTGACAGGCACCCTGGCAAGCCACTGGAAACCCTCGAGTATGACGCCGCCAACCAGCAGTCTGCGTTGCGGGATGGCTCGGTCGCCCTCGGCTTTGTCCGCCTCCCAGTGGAGCGCGAGGGGCTCAGCGTTATTCCGCTCTATGAGGAGCAACCGGTGGTGGTGGCGGGCAAGGACCACGAGCTTTCACTGTTCGACGAGGTTCCCTTCGCTGAACTGGCCGCTGAAAACATCCTCGACGTCCTCGCTCACGGTGGAGCAAAGGCTGCCATCGAACTGGCAGCAACCGGCGCCGGTGTGGTGATTGTGCCAATGTCGATTGCCCGGCTCTATGCCCGCAGGGATGCTGTCTACCGGCCAGTCCTGGACGTACCGGCCACCACTATCGCTGTGGCCTGGCTTGCCGAGAACACCACTGAGGATATCGAGGAGTTCATCGGGATTGTCCGGGGGCGAACCGAGCGTAGCTCGCGGCAGCCCTCGGCGAAAGAGCCGGCGAAGAAGGAAAAAAAGGCGCAGAAAACGGCCAGCAAGAAGCAGGCGTCGGGTCGGGCACAATCGCTTTCGCCGAAGAGCGGGGGGTCCAGAAAGACGCCGGCCGGGGGCAAGCAGCAGAACCCGCGCGGACGGAAGCCCGGTGCCGGTGGGCGTGGTCGCCGCTAGCCAGCCGGTTCCGTCAGTTACTGGGTCACCGCGGCTGTGATCGCCTGCAGGGCTACTATCTGGGACGGCCTGTGGAAGAGACGGAGTTCCGTGGGCTGCTCGCCACTGCCCGAGATGCCCATGGCCAACCCGGGTGGCCTTCCGCTGACGGTTGCCGCAGCAGCTAATCCCCGCCCCGCACCGTTCGGATAATCTCCGCGTAGCGGTAGAACGACGCCCGCGGAACCCGCTCCAACGTCGACGGTTCCAGGCGCACCAGGCCGAACCTTTTGGTGTACCCCTCCTGCCACTCCCAGTTGTCCAGCAGGGTCCAGTGAAAGTAGCCCCTGACGTCGACACCGGCCGTGATCGCGTCCCCGATGGCTGCGAGGTGCTGCTCCAGGAACTCAATCCGGCGGGTGTCCCGCACCGCCTTCTTCGCGTTCCCCGTTCCGCCGTGCGGTCCATCGTTGTAGGCGCAGCCGTTCTCAGTGATGTAGATCGGCGGCAGCTGTGGGTAGGAGGCTTGTAGCTGCTGCAGGATGGCGGGCAGACCCGCAGGGAGAACGGGCCAACCGAAGTCAGTGACCGGGACGCCGTCGTACGGTTTCGGCACGAAGGGGACCGGATAAAAGGGAGGAGCAGCGCCCACCCTGGTGGGGAAGTAATAGTTGACACCATAGAAATCCAGTGGCGCGGAAATGATCTCCATGTCGCCTGGCTGGATCACCTCGAAGGAAATACCCGCCACCGTCTGCAGCTCGGGCGGGTAGGCGCCTGTCAGCACCGGGCTCGCGAACTGACCGTTGTGATAGTGGTCGTAGAGCACCGCCAGGCGTGAGTCCCGCTCGGAGTCGGTGGCGGGTTCCACCGGGGAATGGTTGTTCACGATGCCTACGGGAGTGGAAAGTGTCTCGCGGAGGACCCGCACCGCAGTCCCGTGCGCCAGAAGCAGGTGATGGGCGACCAGGAAGGCACTACCCAGCAACATCAGCCCTGGTGCTGCGTGACCGATCGCGTGACCCACACCCGTGTGAACCACGGGTTCGTTGATGGTCATCCACGCCGCAACCTTGCCGCCATACTCGTCCCGAAGAATCCGCGTGTAGTCGGCGAAGGCCTCGACGGCGTCACGGTTCTGCCAGCCGCCTGCGTCCTGGAGTGCCAGCGGCAGATCCCAGTGATAAATGGTGACCCACGGTTGGATGCCCCGCTCCAACAATGAATCCAGCAGCCGGTGGTAAAAGGCAACTCCCTCGGGGTTTGCGGGCCCATGCCCGGTGGGTTGAATGCGGGGCCAGGCAATGGACATCCGGTATGCCTGTCCGCCGAGTTCCTGAAGCAGGTCAAAGTCTTCCGCATACCGGTGAAAGTGGTCGCACGCCACGGCTGGGCTGGACCCGTCAAGAATGTTCCGGTGGCTGCTGGCATAGGCATCCCAGATACTGTCACCCCGCCCGCCCAGATGGGCGCCGCCCTCGATCTGGGCGGCGGCGGTGGCAGTGCCGAACACGAACCCGGGAGGCAGACCGAAGAGGTTCATGGTCCTCCTTCCCCGGCGCGCGGCAGTGTTCCTTCACCTAAAACCTCACGGCCCGCTACGTCAATAGCTGAACCCCGGTTCGTTCAACTATCAGGGCGTCCCACAGCCGCGCCGACAGGTAGTGTGCTGGATATGCGGAGTAAACCCACCACCGGGACAGCTGTCCCGCCGGCCGACGTCAGGTCGCCAAGGAACCCGTCGGGACCGGTTGACCGACGCTTCGCCAATCCGGCCCAGCTTGGTCCGACGGGGTTGCTCAAACCAGGGTGGGGATTGTGGCAGGCGGGAGCCGGTCTGGTTCTCGTCCTGGCACTGCCGCTCGGGGCCACCCTTGCCCTGTCTGCGGTGCTTCCGTTCGGACCGGAACTGGTCTTCGTTTCCCTCTGCTTCACCTGGCTTGTCCTGCTGGGAGCCAGTCTGCTGGCCTCGCGTGTGTGGGGATTCGGCTCATTGGCCCAGGATTTCGGCCTCCGGTTCAAGTCGATCGACCTGGTCATCGGGTTGGGCGTCGGGATAGCCGCCCGCCTGGTCCTGGCACTGGTGCAAGTGCTGATCACGCTGCTGTGGCCGCTGGGTGAGGGTGAAGTACTGCAAGGTAACGCAGGGCTCTTTCTGACCGGGGACACCGGCTGGATCTTCGTGAACGCTGTCCTGGGAGGCGCGCTGATCGCACCATTCCTTGAAGAACTATTCAACCGGGGTCTGGTCCTCCGCGCGGTGCAGAACGGTTGGTGGGTGAGAGGATCGGCGCGGGGCAAGGTGTCGGCAGCCACCGAGCGGCGGTCGCTAACGACCGCGACAGTGGTGGCGATCCTGGTGAGTTCACTCGCCTTTGGACTCTTGCACACGGGCGCTGTCGGTGACCTGAGGTCCTCGGTCTACCTCCTGGTGGGCACGTTCACCGTTGGGGTCATTTGCGGCATCCTGACGGTCTGGACCGGACGGCTGGGCCCGGCGATTGTCACCCATGTCGTCTTCAACGGCTCGGCCATCGGGCTGCTCCTCATCCTTCCCCCCGAGCTGCTCACCTAGCGTCAGAACCACAAGACAGAACCACCGCTCGCAAAGTCACCGGACCGACCGCACCACGACAGGGAAGTTTAAATATGCAGTTTAAGGAATATTCAAGCCTCCTGGTTGTTGAACAGGACACCATAGTCACCGTCACCCTCAACCGGCCTGCCGCACTCAATGCGCTCTCGTCACAGGTGATCGACGAGCTGGATCATGTCCTCGATACCGTTGGTGCAGCGATTACCGATGGCGCCTGGCCCTGCCGCGCGATGATTATTACGGGAGCGGGGGAGAAGGCCTTCGCGGCGGGTGCCGATATCCGCGAAATGACCGGGATGAGCCCCGACCAGGCCTGGGCGTACAGCACCAGAATGCAGGCTCTGACACTGAAGCTGGAGTCGCTGCCCGTGCCGGTGATTGCAGCCGTGAACGGATTTGCGTTGGGCGGGGGCTGCGAGCTGGCGATGGCCTGCGACTTCATCTACGCGGCCACCCGGGCGGCTTTTGGTCAACCGGAAGTGAGCCTGGGCCTGGTGCCAGGATTCGGGGGCTCCGTCAGGATGCAGCAGCGGATGGGGCTGGCCCGCGCCCGCGAGTTGCTCTACACGGGTCAACGGATCACGGCGGACGAGGCGCACCGGCTGGGCCTGGTCAATGCCCTCTTCGACAGCCAGGAGGCCCTGCTGACTGGCGCCCGAAGAACCCTCCTGATGATTGCCGGACAGTCGCCGACAGCGGTTGCTGCAGTGAAGTCGACGATGCGACGGGTCGAGGGTCACTCCACCTCGCGTGGTTTGGAGATCGAGGCCGAATCCTTCAGGGAATCCTTCAGGACTGCGGACATGCAGGAAGGCACCCGGGCGTTTCTGGCCAAGGAAAAGCCCGCCTTCCCCGGATGTTGACGGGTTGGGCGGGCTGGCCGTGACTAGGCTTTCGCGGGCTTGGTCACGGTGGCGGTGGGTTCCATGTTCTCGGCATCCACCATCCACGCATACTGTTCAAGCTTCTCGATGAAGCCGTGCAGGATGTCTGCGGTAGTGGGATCCTCCTCGTCGATCTGGTCATGCACGCCCCGCATGGTGCTCACCGCGCCCTCCAGCATGGCGACCACCATCGTTACGGTGTCGGCGGTCGACACCAGACCGGCAGGGAACTGATTGAGGGTGGTGCCCTTCGCGACGGACGCGCTGCGGCCATCGGGTACGGCATGCAGTGCGCGCATCCGTTCGGCGATCTGGTCAGCGAAGAGGCGGGCGTCGTCGATGATCTCATCCAGTTGCAGGTGCATATCGCGAAAGTTCTTGCCGACGACATTCCAGTGCGCCTGCTTGCCCTGGAGATGGAGCTCGATGAGCTCGACCAGCACGGCCTGCATGTTGTCGGTCAGTGTCTTTGACGCCTTCATGGGTATCCTCCTGTAGGTAGAACCCGCCCGCTCCGGCAGCTAGGAAAGCGCCGGATGCGGGGAGTGGATCAATCTTCACCCTAGACCTCGGTTGTTGTTGAAATCCAGCGGCACTAAGTACACTCAGTTTACTTAGTAGTTCACCAGTTGTGGAACTTACAGGAGGAACCAATATGACGACAGTCCAGGAATCCATCGATGTGGCAGTGCCAGTGAGCACTGCCTACAACCAGTGGACACAGTTTGAAACGTTCCCCCAGTTCATGGGCGGGGTGGAATCAATCACCCAGACGTCCGAGACCCGCAGCCATTGGGTCACCAAGATCGGGGGTGTGGAGCGCGAGTTCGACACCGAGATCACCGAGCAGCACCCCGATGAACGCATCGCCTGGAAGAGTGTCGATGGAAAATCCCACGCAGGCGTGGTCACCTTCCACCGGATCGACGACACCATCTCCCGTGTTGCCGTCCAGCTGGATTGGCACCCGGAGACGTTCACCGAAAAGGTAGGCTCGGCAGTCAACGCCGACAACCGGCAGGTGAAGTCTGATCTCCAGCGCTTCAAGGAGTTCATTGAAAGCAACAACGCTGAAACAGGAGCCTGGCGTGGCGACATTGATGCGCCGCCGTCAGGCACCACGGCGGGCACCAGCGCGGCGGCCGGGTCCCCGGACCTCAGCGACCCCTCACTGGATGATCCTGAGTCGGGCGGCCCGCGCGCAACTGTCGCGCCGAGCTAGCCCGTCGGCGAGTGAGAAGCTCGCCAGCTGTCACCGAATCGGCCGGAGCCTCCCCCACGGGTGGGCCCGGCCGATTTTTTTCAGTTATGCCTGCGGGGCAGAGCCTAGGATGGGTCCCGCAGGCTGATGCCCTGGATCGCGTCGGTGGCCCGTTCAGAGAGTCGGGCTGAGATGGGCGCGTTCTGGGCGGATTCCGCTGCAGCGGCCTGGCCCTCGGGGCTCACCACATAGGTGCCGAACTCCTTGATGAGTTCAACCGTGGTCTCGTCAGGGTAGGACGAACAGTAGATGTGATAGGACACGAGAATCAGCGGGTAAACCCCGGGCTCGGTGGTGGTGCGGTCCAGATTCAAGGCAATGTCGTTCTCAGCCCGCCCGTCCACGGGCGTTGCGATGTCGAGGGCCGCCGCAGTCGCCTCGGTGCTGACCGTGACGTACTCATCGCCCACCAGCAGGTTGGCACGGCCGAGCGGGGGTCCAACTGCCGAATCGTCGGCGTAGGTCACCGCGCCCTCGGTGCCGGACACCGTGCTGACAACCCCTGCGTTGCCCTTGGAGTTCTCGTTCCCCAGCGCGCTGGGCCAGGTGCCGTCCGCCTCGCTGGTCCAGAGATCGGGCACCACTGCGTGCAGGTAGTCGGTGAAGTTCTCGGTGGTTCCTGAATCGTCGGACCGGCTGACGGGTGTGATCCGCAGGTCCGGCAGGTTGACGTCGGGATTCTGATCGGCGATCGCCGGGTCATCCCAAGAGGTGATCTCGCCCAGGAAGATGCCGGCGATAGTCTGGGCATCCAGGTCGAGTTCGGTGATACCGGGAAGGTTGAAAGCGATGCTGATGGGGGCCACATAGGTGGGGATGTTGAACGCTCCGTCCGGCCCGCAGACCTCCCTGGACTCCTCCAGCTCCTCGTCGCTGAGGTAGGCATCCGACCCGGCGAACTGCACAGCATCCGCCAGCAACGCACCACGGCCCGCGCCCGAGCCATCGGGCGAGTACTGCAGCTGCACCTGTGAATGCAGGGTCCCGAACCCGGAGATCCAACCGTCCATCGCGGGGCCTTGAGCCGACGAACCGGCTCCGGTGATTGTGCCCCGAAGATCGGAGTTGGCGCGCAACGCTGCAGCTTCCTGCTCGGGGCCCAACGGGTAGTCGGACCCGCACGCCGTGAGGGACAGCCCAAGAAGGGCGGCGATGAGGAGGGGAAAGCGACGCATGGGATGGGACAGCACGATATTTACGATACAGGTGAACAGTAGGTGAACGAATTTTCGTAGGGACCTCATCCGCCCCTGGTGAGGTCCCTGGTCGCGGGGCCTTCCAGGAGGGTGCCATCGGCGGTGAAACGTGATCCATGCAGGGGGCAGTCCCAGGACCGTTCGGCGTCGTTCCAGCCAAGGACTCCGCCCAGATGGGGGCACACGGCCGATACCCGGTGCGTGACGCCGTCCACCACGCAGACGCCCTCCGGGCGGGCACCGGTACGAACCACCTCGCCCTGGCCCTCCGGTGGATTGACGGCCGAGGTTCGCGCGAGGGAGCCCAACCACCCGTTGATCAGCTCAAGCCCGGCGCCAGCATTGGACTTGACTGTGCTGAGGGCGTCCTGAGGGCCGATTCGGGTGGCGTACAGCTTGCGGGCCCAGGGCATGTGGCCGCCGAGGATCTCCGCCGACAGGGCGAGGGCAGCGGCCACCGCATTGGTCAAACCCCACTTGTTGTACCCGGTGGCCGTATAGATGTTGTGCCGGCTCAGGGGCAGTCTGCCCACGTAGGGCACAGCCGAGGCCGGTTCGTAATCCTGCGCGGACCAGTGATGGACCGGCTGTACCGTGCCGAAGTGTTGCTGGGTCCACCGGACGAGGTCATCGATGAGCCCCTGCGTATGGGTTTGGCGGCCCACCCGGTGGCCATTCCCGCCGGTGATCAGGTACTTCCTGCCGTTGACCACACTCGTGCGCAGGGAGCGGGTGGGCGAGTCGACAGACAGGTACATCCCGTCCAGCTCCAACGGTGACCCTTCCTCGCTGGTGAAAGACACCGCATAGGACCGCTGCGGGGTGAGAACCGAGAAATGACCGCCCCGGTCGAGAATCGGAGTGCCGGTGGCCAGGATCAGATGTTCAGCCGTCACGGGCCCCCTGGCCGTGTTCACCCGGATGTCGTCACCTTTCAGCTTGCCGGTGGTGATCCCCTCAACGCGGACCCCTTCGATCAGTACGCCACCGTGGGAGCGCAGGTCGGCGGCAAGTCCAGCCAGCACCTGCAACGGATGAAATTGCGCCTGCCCCGCGAGGCGGAGCGAACTGGTCACCGCAAACGGCAGGGAGGACTCGTCGCCGAGCGTCGGTGACAGCCCCGCAGTGCAGCAGGCATCAAACTCCGCGGAGAGGGCGGCGGCCCCGGCAGCTGTGACTGAATAGTTCACTGCATCGGCGGTGTCGAACTGGATTCCGTGCTCGCGGCAAAAGCGCAGCAACCAGGCCTGGCCCTCAAGGTTGCCGGTGACGTAATGGCGGGCCGTCTCGGCGCCATGGTGACGGATGATGTTCGAGAGCTGCGTCCCCTGCAGGAGTGAGACCTTCCCCGTCGTGTTGCCGGTAGTGACGTCGCCGGCACGACGCGCCTCCAGGACGGCGACCCGTTGCCCGGAGCGCGCCAGCAGGAGCGCGGTACAGATTCCGGTGATGCCCGCGCCCACCACCACCGAGTCATATCTGGCGCCGGGGGTGAACGGATCGGTCGGAAGCGGGGGGCGGGTCGCCTGCCACAGGGATGTCATCGGGTACCTTCCGCCGTCGGAGTCTGGGACCTAAGCCCACTCCGATTTTCCCATCCCGTCAAGGAATCCCCTCTGTAGCCAGGTTTCTACGGTGAGCAGAGACCAGATGGAGTAAGTATGCTGATTATTGTGCCGCCGACGGAAGAGGATGATGTGACGGAACCGAGGCTGTCAGTGCTCCTGGACGCTGGGTCAAAGGACCAGGATGCGCTCTACCATCTGGGAGCCGCTGCTGCGGGTTCGGTGACCGAGGCCCTCGCTCTTGCCTCCGAGCTCGGAAAATCAGCCCCCTTGCCCGGGGCTGGGTCGACTCTTCGGCTCTGGGAAACCCTGGCAACCCTCGCCGCAGCCGACCTGACTGTTGCCCGCACGGTTGAACCTCACCTCGATGCCCTGGCCATCCTGGACCAGGCCGGCCGACCGGTCTCTGAAGGAACCTGGGGGGTGTTCGCTGCCGAGGGGCCGGGAACCCGGCTCGAGGCGCATCCGCACGATGACCGCGGCTGGTTGCTGACCGGACGGAAACCCTGGTGCTCGCTTGCCGGCAGACTCGACCATGCGGTTGTTACTGCCCACCTGCCCGGCGGTGGGCGGCGTGCCTTCGCCGTGGCCCTCGGCCAGCCGGGAGTCAACCCTGTCCCCGGTACCTGGGTGAGCAGAGGACTGAGTGCCGTCGACAGTGGGCCAGTCGATTTTGACGAGGCTTTGGCCGCCCCGGTAGGAGAGGAATCCTGGTATCTGGTGCGCGACGGTTTCGCCTGGGGAGGTCTCGGAGTCGCCGCCTGTTGGTATGGCGGCGCGGTGGCGGTGTCGCGGCGCCTGCTGGACTCGATCAGGGATCGGGCACCGGACCAGCTGGCCCTGATGCACCTGGGCGAGGTTGATCGTCAGCTGCACGCCGCACGGGTCACGCTCGCCGCCGCCGCGGCTGACATCGATGCGGGCAGGGCCGGCGGCGACGCCGGCGCTCTCCTCGCCGCACGGGTGCGAAGTATCGTGGCTGACACTGCAGAGTCGATCCTCACGACGGTAGGCCACGCTCTGGGGCCGGCACCCCTGGTCCTGGAGGAGGCGCATGCGCGTCGGGTCGCCGACCTGCAGGTCTACCTGAGGCAGCATCACGCCGAGCGGGATGTCGTGTCCCTGGGGCATCGGCTCAAAGAAATGAGGGAAGCCCAGTGGTGAGCTTCACGCATGACGACGCTGGCACCCCAGAACACCGCTGGAGCCAGGACTGGCGCAGCGATGCCCGGCTCAGTGTCGAGTCGCTGTTCGACGGACGCCTGCCCGAACGAGTGATCGTCGTCGCGGCGCACCCGGACGACGAGACGCTGGGCGCGGCAGGGCTCGTGCGCCGCCTGGCGCACGCCGGAGTTGCCACCGACATCGTGGTCGCCACCGACGGGGAGGCCTCCCATCCGCACTCACCGACACACACCCCGGTCCAGCTGGCCGGTGTGAGGCGCCGCGAACTTGAGGACGCCGTCGAGATGCTCGCACCATCCGCGCGGGTACGTTTCCTCGGCCTCCCGGACGGCTCGCTGGCAGCCGACGAACTGGTGGAGCTGCTCCGCCAGAATATTGACTCCGGCGGACGAACCGGGGAGCGCACGCTGCTGGTGGCACCGTGGCGTTCAGACGGGCATGGAGACCACGAAGCTGCCGGGCATGCCGCAGCCCTGCTCGCCGCCGAACTGAACCTGCCGCTGCTGGAATATCCGGTGTGGCTCTGGCACTGGGCAACCCCGGACTCGCCGGAGGTGCCCTGGGATCAGCTCGCTGTGCTGGACCTGGCCGGCGACGAACAGACACTCAAACAGTCCGCGCTCCTCATGCACTCCAGCCAGACGGCGCCGCTTTCCGACCAGCCGGGCGACGAAGCCCTGCTGGCCCCCGGTTTCCTGGAGCACTTCAGCCGCGGCTTCGAGACATTCATCCCCACGCCCTCATTGGGCGTTTTCGAGCGCCTGCATACCGGCTCAGATGACCCGTGGGGTCTGCAGGACCGCTTCTACGAACGCCGGAAGCGGTCGGTCGCCCTGGCCCTGCTCCCACGGGAACGTTTCGTTGCAACCCTTGAACTGGGTTGTTCGATCGGGGTACTCTCAGCCGAGCTCGCGGCGCGCAGCGATTCCCTGCTTGCCCTGGATATCAGCCCGACCGCGGTGGCCGCCACTCATCGCCGACTCGCCGACTTCCCGACGGCGGAAGCCCGGGTGGCGTCAGTTCCACAGGACTGGCCGGCAGGTCAGTTCGACCTCGTCGTGATCTCCGAAATGGGGTATTTCCTGACCCAGACGCAGCTGCTCGACGTCGTGACCCGCGTCGTCGATTCCCTGGCGCCAGACGGCGTGGTCCTGCTCTGTCATTGGCGTCACCCGGTGGACGGCTGGGAACTCGACGGTGACACGGTGCACGAGCTCTTCCGCGCTTCCTCACCCCTGGCTGTATTCGCCGAGCAGAGCGAGGAGGACTTCCGCATTGACCTCCTGGTGCGTCCACCCGCAGTGTCGGTGGCGCGGTCCACAGGGGTGCTGTGAGCGGGCTGCAGCTACCCGGCGCGCTGGTCGTGGTCGTACCCGCCCGGAATGAAGAGGAAAGCCTCCCACAGTGTCTGACCGCGATCGAAACGGCTGCGCGAATGCTGGCCGCCACCTTCCCGACCATCGACCTCACTGTCACGGTGGTGCTGGACGGATGTACTGACGGGTCGGCGGGGGTGGTTGCGGACTACCCGTTGGCCCAGGCACTGGAGGTCGATTTTGCCTCGGTCGGTTTGGCTCGCAGGGCGGGTATTGGCGCCGCCCTGTCCCGGGTGGCCCGGCCCATGGAGGAGGTCTGGGTGGCCAACACCGACGCGGACACGGTGGTGCCCGAGGACTGGCTGGTCGAACAATGCCGGCTCGCGGGGCAGGGTGTGCAGCTGGTGCTGGGGACGGTCGAGCCCGATCCGGTAGGGCTTGATTCCGAGCGGGCCCGGGCCTGGCATCAGGCCCATCCGCTCGACGACGGGCACGCGTACGTCCACGGAGCCAATCTGGGTTTCAGGGCTGACGGGTATCTGGCGGTCGGTGAATTCGCGGCGCTCAAAGTCCATGAGGACTCCGATCTTACGGACCGGTTGAAGGCGCACGGCATCACCTGGGCCGCGGTCGACAGCATCAGAGCCACTACGTCGGCGAGGATGCTGGGCCGCACCCCGGGCGGTTTTGCCGGTTACCTCCGGGAACTGCCTTTCTGACTGGTCATGGGCTGCGGGTTAGCCAGCCCGTTTGAGCTTGTACCCGTCATCGCAGTGAATCAACCGGCGTCCGGCGCCATTATTGAGCAGAATCCACAGCACCGAGGCGTCGTCGGTCCCGCCTGAACGGCACGTGAATTCTTCCTGAGAGCCCGGGGTTGGACCCCGGACTCGCCCGGATAGACCGCTTGCGAGAGCTAGACCGTGCGCCACTTTCCACTGGTGAGGTGCGAACCGGCCTGCGGACCCATCTGCAGCATGCCCCCGTCGACAACCCATGAAGCACCATTGACGTAACTGGACGCCGGGGATGCGAGGAAGGCAATCACTGCCGCGACTTCCTCGGAAGCGCCGGGACGGCCCAGCGGAATGCCCGGGCGGTCGATCTCCTGAGGGTCATCGTCCTCGGCATCGTTCATCGCCGTCGCAATCTCACCGGGAAGTACGGCATTGGCGGTGATCGAATGCTCGCCCAGTTCCAGGGCGATCGTCTTGATCAGCCCACCGAGGCCGTGCTTCGACGCGTCATAAGCCGCGGAGCCGACGCGGGGCTGCTCCTGGTGCACGCTGGTGACAGCGATGATCCGGCCGCCGTTCCCCGCCGAAATCATCTGGGCCGCCGCGCGCTGGATGCAGACAAATGCGCCGTCCAGGTTCGCTGCCACGGTGCCACGCCATTCGTCGTAGCTGGTCTCCATGAAGGGGGTGCCGCCGTTGACGCCCGCGTTGTTGACGAACACGTCGAGTCCGCCAAGTTCGCTGATCATCTGGTCGACCACATCTCCACAGGCGGGAGCGTCAGTGGTGTCCAGTTGGGAGACCACTGCACTACGTCCAAGCTCGCGGACCAGACGAGCGGTTTCGTTGGCGCCATCTTCATCGGAATGCCAGGTAATCCCGACGTCGCACCCCGCCTCGGCGAGGGCGAGGGCGGTTGCCCGGCCAATTCCGGAATCGGAGCCGGTAACTATTGCTGTGCTGGGTGTGTATGCCATAGTCCTATCCTTCCGAGGAGTCAGCAGCGAAAGCAAGCGTGCTGGCTTCCCGGGGACACAAAACCGGCCCAACGCTGAGGCGTTGAGCCGGTGGTGGTGCCTGCGCGGGGCCTTGATCCCCGGGCCTTCCGCGTGTGAAGCGGATGCTCTACCAGACTGAGCTACACAGGCAGGTGTCATGCCCTGCGGACGCAGGAGACAGTTGTTAGTTTAGGCCATACTCGGGCCACACAAAATTCGTAGGTCCTGGCAGTGAATGACCGGGCCGTGCAGTGGCGCCGAAACCCGTGACAAGTGATGCAGAACCTCGTCGCCCGGGCGTGACTAAGGAGGGGGAGGCGGTCTCCCGGAGGTGGGGTTGGTCGGGGCCGCTAGCGCGTGGCTAGCCAGCCAAGGGTCAATCCGCCCATCGTCCGGCGGAATCCGCTCTCACCCCGGGTCAGCTCAAGTACCGCCCACAGTCCGAGGCATACCCGGCTTAGGGTTCGCAGCAGCACCCGGTTTTCTTCCTGCAGGGCCAGCAGGGAAGCGATCCCGAAAAGTGTCCAGCCCAGTACAGGAGTGTTGGGGGCCTGCGCGATGGTCTGTTCGCCGCGCGCATTCGTGAAGAAGCTGGGGAGGAATGATCCGGTGTGTGCCATTAGGCGCCCTTTGCCTTGGATGTGGATGGTGCCTTTTTCGGCTCCGGGGCCGTCTTCGAGCCCGACGTGCCCTTTTTCTCGCGGTTCTTCTCCACGCTTCGCCGCAGCGCCTCCATCAGGTCAAGGACCTTCCCGCCGCCGTCGTCGTCACCGGACTCTCCGAAGGTTTCCCCAGTATCGAGGGCCTCACCCTTCTCCAGCTTCGCATCGATCAGGGTGCGGAGCTGAACCTGATACTCATCAGTGAAGTTCTCGGGATCGAAGTCGGTCGAGAAGGACTCCACCAGCGCTGCCGACATTTCCCTTTCCTTGGCCGAAATCCGGACCCGCTCGTCGAGGGAGGGGAACTTGGCATCCCGCACCTCGTCGTCCCACAGCAGCGACTGCAGCATCAGCACATCGCCGCGGACCCGCAGCGCGCCGAGCCGGCTCTTCTGCCGCAGCGTGAACTGCACGATCGCTGTCCGGTCCGTTTCCTCCAGGGTCCTCCGGAGCAGGACGTACGCCTTGGTCGACGTCGAATCCGGTTCCAGGAAGTAGGAGCGGTCCAGCATGATCGGGTCGATCTGGTCGCTCGGCACAAACTCGACGACGCCGATTTCCCGGCTCTTCTCGACGGGGAGCGTTGCGAAGTCCTCCTCAGTGAGCACCACGGTGCGCTCGCCGTCGTCGTACGCCTTGTCGATGTTCTTGTACTCGACCACCTCGCCGCAGATCTCGCAGCGGCGCTGGTAGCGGATCCGGCCGCCGTCCTTGTCGTGGACCTGATGGAGGCTGATGTCATGGTCCTCGGTGGCGCTGTAGACCTTGACCGGCACGTTGACCAGCCCAAACGCAACTGCGCCCTTCCAAATGGCTCTCATGTAACCAGTGAACCAGTGTTTGGGTTCCGCGGATACGATGAATTGGTGAATCCTGAAAAAGCTGAGCCCCTGGTTGCCAAGACGACAGTGGACGGGAAGCCTGCCCTCTGGTTTGAGATGCGGTACGGGTTCCCCGCGTCGGTGCTCTGGAAGCACCTGACCGACCCGCGGAAGCTGAAGTACTGGTTCCCCTGCGAAATGGACCTGCTGCCGCGGAAGGGTGCCGAGGTGACGTTCACCTTCCCCGGGGAGCGGCCCACCCAGGGCAAGGTCCTGGAGGCGGAAAAGCCGCGGCTCCTCACCTTCACCTGGGACCGCGAGGTGTTGACCTGGACGCTTGAGGAGGACGGCGACAATGGCAGCCGGCTGACCCTCACCAACACTCTCCAGGACCCGGACACTGCGGCAAACGTTGCGGCGGGCTGGCGGTTCACGCTGATCGGCCTCGACGACCTGTTGAACGAGCGTGCCCTGGGGCAGAACCCGGCGGAGTGGGAACGGTACGTGGGGCTCTACCGCGAGCAGTTCACCGACTAGCTGCCCGCCGCGGGGCGGTGAGACGGCTGGACGCCCAGGCTCTGAACGAACGGTTGTGGAGTTTGCGGCGCTTCCGGACAAGACTGGTCCCATGGGTTCCAGCAAAGGCCAGCAGCAACAGAGCGTCACCGTGGACGGTCGGCGCCTCCGGCTGACCAGCCTGGACCGTGTCATCTACCCCGGCACCGGTACTACCAAGGCAGATGTGCTGGCCTATTACGCTGCCATCGCCGACTACCTGGTGCCGCATGCCCGGGACCGGGCCGTCACCCGCAAGCGCTGGGTGAACGGTGTGGGCACACGGGAGAGTCCAGGTCAGGTGTTTTTCCAGAAGAACCTTGACCAGTCCGCCCCCGAGTGGGTGCAGCGCCACCGAATCGCCCACTCCGACCATGTCAACGTGTATCCACTGGTCAACGATCTGGCCACTCTGACCTGGTTGGGTCAGATTTCTGCCCTGGAGATCCATGTGCCGCAGTGGAGGTTCGGCCCAGACGGCGAAATCAGCAACCCCGACCGCCTGGTGCTCGACCTCGATCCGGGCGAGGGGGTCAGCCTTGCCGAGTGCGCGGAAGTTGCCCGCCATGCCCGCTCAATCCTGCAGGACATGGGCCTGAACCCTTACCCCGTCACCAGCGGGTCAAAGGGTATTCACCTGTACGCGGCGCTGGATGGGTCGCAGACCTCCGACGAGGTGTCGACCGTCGCCCACGAACTGGCCCGGGCGCTTGAGGCAGACCATCCAGACAGCGTGGTCAGCGACATGAAAAAGTCACTCCGCGGCGGCAAGGTGCTGGTCGACTGGAGCCAGAACAACAGGAACAAGACCACCGTGGCGCCGTATTCCCTCCGCGGCAAGCTTCTGCCGGCCGTCGCCGCACCCCGCACCTGGGCCGAGATGGCGGATCCCGGGCTTGCGCAGATCGACTACCACCAGATGATGGTCCGGGTGCAGGAACGCGGTGACCTGCTGGCTGGACTGGATGGAACCCTGTCCGGTGCTGGCGGTGGCCCGGCGGTAGCTGAGGATCGCACCGCTCCGGGAGCGGCCCCTACCAATCCGACCGACAGGCTGAGCGCCTACCGCTCCATGCGCGACGGCGCGAAGACCCCGGAACCGATCCCCGCCGCGGTCGGTGAATCGGGGGGCAACCGGTTCGTCATCCAGGAACACCACGCCCGCCGGCTGCACTACGATTTCCGGCTGGAGCGCGACGGCGTCCTCGTCTCCTGGGCGGTGCCCAAGGGGCCGCCGGACACCCCGAACAGGAATCACCTCGCCGTTCAGACCGAAGATCACCCGCTGGAATACGGCTCTTTCGAGGGCACCATCCCCAAGGGGGAGTACGGCGCTGGGGAGATGTACATCTGGGACTCCGGCACGTACGAAGCCGAAAAGTGGCGTGAGGGCAAGGAAGTCATCTGCACCATTCACGGGCGCGACGACGGCGGACTGGCCCGGAGCGGCAGCCCAGTCAGGCGGTACGCGCTGATCCACACCGGAGGAGGGGACGGATCGGGAGAAAGGAACTGGCTGATGCACCTGATGAAGGACCAGGGCGCTGGAGGCGGTGCGGCCGAAACCCACCCGGTTGACCCCATGGCGACCCCGCCCGACCTGGCGCCGATGCTGGCCACCCCCGGGTCCGCGGCGGATGTCACCTCCGACCAGGAGTGGGCTTTCGAAATGAAGTGGGACGGCGTGCGGGCGATCGCCACCGTAACACCGGACGGGGTGCAGCTGACCAGCCGGAACGGCAATGACATGACAGCCCTGTATCCCGAGCTCGCGGACCTGGGTGACTACGTCAATGCCGAGAACGCGGTGCTGGACGGTGAAATCGTCGCTCTGAACCGGTCCGGCCGCCCCGATTTCGGGTTCCTGCAGAACCGGTTCAACCTCACCAAGGCCTCCGAAATTGAAGCTGCCCGCCGGAAAGCCCCGGTGCACTTCATGCTGTTCGACCTGCTCCACCTTGACGGCAATTCCCTGCTGCAGCTCCGGTACGACCAGAGACGCGAGATTCTCGAACAGGCCGTGGATAGTCCCGCGGATGGCCACATCCAGGTGCCACCAGCCCTCGATGCCACTCTTGAGGAAGCTGTCGCAGCGAGCAGGGATCTCGGCCTCGAGGGAGTGATGGCGAAACTCACGCACGGCAGCTACGCCGCGGGACGACGCTCGCGGGGGTGGATCAAGATCAAGCAGCAGCTCACCCAGGAGGTGGTGGTGGTCGGCTGGCGCCCGGGCAAGGGCAGCCGGGCGCACAAGGTGGGTTCCCTGCTGGTGGCCGTGCCCGACGGCGTCGACCTGAAGTATGTGGGGCGGGTCGGGTCCGGCCTGACTGAACGGGATCTCGCCGAACTCGGTTCCCGCCTCCGGAAGATGTCCCGGAAAACCGCGCCGCTCGCCGATGTGCCGGCCGCCGACGCCTCGGACGCGCACTGGGTGCGCCCCGCGCTGGTGGGGGAGGTCCAGTTCAGTGAGCGCACCGACGGCGGGAAACTCCGCCACCCCGTGTGGCGTGGCTGGCGACCCGATAAACGGCCGTCCGACGTCGTCGTCGAACTGTAGCCGGACAGAACCTCATAGACTGCAATAGAGGGTGCTCAAGACCGACAACATCAAAGGAGAACCACAATGAGTGAGAAATCCATCGCCGCAACCCGAGTTATCGACGCGTCAGCGGCCGCGATCTTCAACGTCCTGTCCAACCCTGAGCGGCATGCGCAGATTGACGGCTCGGGCATGGTGCAGTCCGACGACAAGTCGGATCGGATCACCGCTGTCGGGCAGGTGTTCACCATGAACCAGCACTGGGAAAAGATGGGCGGCGACTACAAAACCGACAACCATGTGGTGGGCTATGGCCACAACAAGTTACTCGCCTGGAAGACGGCCGAGGCCGGCACCGAGCCTGCGGGATGGCAGTGGGTGTGGGAGCTGACCCCACAGGGTCCGGACTCCACCGAGGTGGCATTGACCTACGACTGGGCGGCCGTCACCGATACGAAGGTGCTCAAGATGGTGTCCTTCCCGGCGGTCTCCGCCCACGATCTGGAGTCCTCGCTGAACAACCTGGCCGCCGCAGTGTCGGAGGCGTAACGTCCCTACCACTCTTCGGTTGATGACAACGCCGGACGGCCGCCAGCCCAGCTCTGGGGGCCGTCCGGCGTTGTCGTCAGGAGCGCAACGCGCTCCTGACGGTGAGTGGGTCGTGTACCGTCCATAGGGTGGCGCCCGACACATCGCGGGCGGTGGGGGACCGCACGGGCATTTCAGTGACCAACCAGTTCTGCTTCGGCGGGAGGGGTTCGTTTTCCTGGAGGATACCGGCCACTCATCCTTATCGAATCCCACAGAAGGGGCTGTAGTGGACCTCAGTCAATTTATCGGTATCGGCATCGTACTTGCCGTCCTGGTGGTGGTGGCGGTCATCGCCGCCGTCATCGCTCGTCTCGCCCTAAGAATCGCCAGCCCGTCCGAAGCTCTGATCATCACCGGTAAAGGCAGCCAGGAAAGCCAGCGCGTGGTCTTCGGCCGCACCTTCATCAACCCTTTCAGCCAGAGGGCGTTCTCGATCTCCCTGGCCTCCCGGCAGGTGACCCTCCAGATTGAGGGCATCTCCAAGAACGGCATCAAGCTGCGGTTGACCGGCGTCGCCCAGATCAAGGTTGGCGGCGACGAAGAAGCGGTCCGCCGGGCTGCCCAGCGGTTCCTGAACCAGCAGGAACAGATCGACCACTACACCCAGGAAACCCTCTCCGGTTCGCTGCGCTCCATCGTGGGCACGCTGTCGGTGGATTCCATCATCAAGGACCGCGCGTCCTTCGCTAAGAGTGTGAAGGAAGAAGCCGAGCATTCGATGCACAACCAGGGTCTGGAGATCGACACTTTCCAGATCCAGTCGGTTGACGACGATTCCAGCTACCTGAAGAACCTTGGCCGTCCGGAGGCCGCGCTCGCCGAGAAGCAGGCGAAGATCGCCGAAGCCAACGCTGCGCAGGAAGCCGCCGAGGCCGCAGCGATCGCCGACGAGCAGGTGGCCCTCGCCGAACAGCGCCTCGCCCTCCGCCGAGCCGAGCTCAAGGAGGCCGCCGACGCACGCCAGGCCCAGGCCGACGCCGCCGGCCCACTGGCAGCCGCAGAGCAGCGCCAGTCCATCCTGCTCAAGGAGCAGCAGGTTGCCTCCCGGCAGTCCGAACTGCGCGAACGCGAACTGGACATCGAAATCCGCAAGCCCGCCGACGCTGAGAAGTACCGCGTGGAGCAGGAAGCCGCGGGTAAGCTCGAGCAGCGCAAGCGGCAGTCGGAAGCCGACCAGGTGGAGGCCGAAGTGGCACTGACCAAGCGGCGTCTGAGTGCGGAAGGCGACAAGGTCACCGCTGAGGCGGAGGCTGCAGCCAACACGGCCCGCGGTAACGCGTCAGCCTCAGTGACCCGCGCCAACGGTGCGGCAGAGGCTGAGATCATTGCGCTCCGCGGCCAGGCGGAAGCCGACGTCGTCCGGCAGAAGGGCATTGCCGAGGCCGAGGGAATCGAAGCCCAGGCCAAGGCTTACGAGCAGTTCAACGAGGCGGCCATCCTCAACAAGGTGATGGAGATCCTGCCGGAGATCGCCCGGGAAATCGCCGCGCCGATGGCCGGGATCGACAACATGACGGTCATCTCCAACGACGGCGCCACCCAGCTGAGCAAGAACGTCACTGGCGGGTTGCAGCAGACCTTCCAGGTGCTCAAGGACACCACCGGACTGGATGCCGTCGAAATGCTCAAGAACTGGGGAGCCAAGGACGATGGGACCACACCCACGGCCACGCCATCCGAGAATACCCACCCCACTGTCGGGTAGGTAGGATCACCGATCGATGAAGTCGGCCGTCGCCCGGAGGAACGACGCCGCTGCACGGGCCCGTGCAGCGGCGTCGTCGGTGGTGGCAGCCACCGTACCGACGGCAGTGCCCTCCACCGGGCGCTGGCTGCCCGGGGTGGGGGCCGGCGTGGTCAAGGGTGCTAGGAACATCCTGGCTGAGGCCGCCGCTGGACCGTAGGAGTAAGGGTTCTGCCGTGGCTGGTGCGAGAACGACTCCAGCACCTTCGACAGGAAATCCCCGTTGGTGGCCTTCAGGGCGCTGGTAGCCACCAGCAGGCTTGCCGCAACGGTGAAGTCCCCGTGCCCGCCGGTCTCATACGCCACCTCATCGGGCTGACATGCGCTGAAGAGGAGCTCGCGCGCATTGGCGCGGGGACCATCGTTGACGGGGGTGCCGCGCCGTAACCTGAAGTTCGCCGTGGTTGCCTCATCGGGTACCAGGAACCGGGCACGCCGACCATGGTCGGCGGCTCGCTGTGCGCCGTCGACAACGGTGGCACCGAAGGAAGGCAGCAGCCGGGTGCCGTCGCCGGAGTGACAGGAGTCGAAGAAGGCGGTCAGGTTCACCTCCTCGGGGAGCAGGTCGAAAATTTCCCCGAGGTCATCGTCGATGACCAGGTTCCCGGCCTGGAAGTCGACTGGACACAGGGCCTCGTCGTGGAGCTTCTCGGCGTTTCCCTCCTCCTTTTCGTCGCCGTCCAGATCGTCGACATACGTTCCATGACCGGCATACTGCACCACCAGGACGTCCCCTGCGGTGCTGTGACTGACCAGGTCGAAAATCCCCTGAATAATGTTGACCCGGGTTGCCTGCGCGTCGAGGAGGGTGGTCACCTCAAACCCAACCGATTCCAGCTGGCTACCCCAGGCCTGCGCGTCGGCCACGCAGCCGTAGAGTTCGCTTCCCGGCGGGTAGGCGTTGATCCCGATACACAGCGCCCGGCGGGCACTTCTTCGGGTCGATCCGCTGGCGGGGGCAGCACTGGCCAATGGTTCTTCAAGGGTCCTGGCGGCGCCAAACGGTTTCGGTTTCTTGCCGGTCACCCGGCGGGCGACGCTCTCCATGGTGGCGGCATCATCGTCGAACCCTCCGTGCGACGTGGCGGTGCTGCGATGCGTTTCCGGACCGCTGTCAGTGACCGACCAGATCACCTCCGCCTTGCCCTTGCCCCCATCGACGCCGAAGAATTTCCGCAGCTCCGGGTCGGTGCTGACGCACTCCTGAAGACCGAGGAGGGGAGTAAATTCCTCTTTCTCGAAGGACGCGCGCACCAGATACAGCAGCGACTTGCCGTAAAAGGGCCTTGCGACGCTATCGTCACGTTCCGCCTGCTGCTTCATGGTGAACATGGCCAGGGATTTGATGCCTTTGCCCGCCTCGGGTGCCAGCTGCGTCTTGAAGGTGTCCGTCCGAACCGCCGGAGCCAACAGATTCAGTGACGCGAATTCCGGCAGGCCAGCCTTCAACGCGGCCGGCACGAAAGAGGAGTGGAAGATTGATCCGGCGCTGTGTCCTACGGCGTGCACGGTGGTTTTGGGATTCGCGGCCACGTACTTCCCGAGCGCCTGCGCTACGTACAGTGCCCCGCCACCTGACGCCGAGGCTACCTCGGCGAAGCGCTTCATTTCACCCCAGATTCGTTCGCCTCCGGCAGCTCGTGCAGTCAGCTCAACAGCCCGGTCCTTCAGGTCCCCCACCACACCGCGGCCACCGGGCAGGGATCCGAAGAGTGCGTCGAGGAACCCGGTCTCCCAGATGAAGAAAATGGGGTACACACCGTTCGAGGTCCACCACTCGCGTTGCCGGTGTGCGGACCGCAGCCCCGAAGACTCGCTGACCAACCCGCCGTGGGCGTAGATCATGATCGGCACCCCGGTCCGAGCTGCGGCGAACGCCGGGAGATGCTCCTCGAAGATGGCATCGACATCCGCGGCAGTGGAGCTGATCTCGCCACCGGAGGAGAACTTTCCACGGCTCAGGTTCACGACGTGCGGCTTCAGCAGGGCTAGCTGCTCCGCGCTCAGCCCAGACCCGCGCGCGGCGGCGTCAGACGCAGCGGCGGGGGATTCCGCAGTGGCGGGCTCCAATGTTGTGGGCCCCAGTGTCGTGGGCTCCATGGCTACTCCTCGGTGAGAACGGTCAGTTGGTACTGCCACTACGACCCGCGCGGTGGCTGCCAGTATCAGTCCGCACCTGTTACTGGGGCGTTACTGCCGGACCTCCTTGACGCTGTGTTTGCCGCGGAGGATATTTCTTTCTACCTATTCGATGGATCGCCGGGGACCGCGGGGACCGCGGGGACTCCGGCGGGCGAAGGACGGGCGGTAGGGAGGGATCCACATGGCAGGCGTGATGCTCGGTCCCGGCAGCCACACTGGAGAGCTGCGTCCCCTCACGATCCTCGCCGAGGGTCCGTTTACGATGGGCCCCGACGGCCCGATGACGACGACGCTCAGGGTGCCAGTGGAGCGCATCGGTGGCGGACCGCGGAGTGCGCGGTTCGACGTCGTCGTCCGCGGTCGGCGGGGCAAGCCTCTTGACCTGTTGCTCGGCGATGACACCGACCCGTGGATGCTGATGGACGAGTGCCCGCCCCCGAACCTGTCCGAACTGTTGGCTGATCGCCGGTTCCTCGCCCAGCACACCTACGCGGTCGCGGCGTCAACCCTGGCTGCGTTTGAATCGACGCTGGGCCGCCGGATGGGCTGGGCCCGCGGCAGGAGGCTCCGGATTCACGCTTACGATACGGTTCCCTATGCCGACTCCGGCTACGACCGGGAGGAAGGGGTAATCCGCTTCGGGCACCGGAGGGATCGTCGTGAGCAGCTGGCGGTCCCGCTGGCGTTGTACCGGGATCTCGTGGCGCACGAGGTGACCCATGCGATCCTTGCCGGCTACCGACCGCGCTGGTCGGACCAGGTCGCCTCCCTGGACCAGTTTGCCCTCCATGAGGCCATCTCCGACCTGGTGGCCATGCTGTCGGTGTTTTCCTCAGCCGAGCGGGTGGAGCAGCTCCTTGACCCCCTCGGAGTGGGGGCGCCGGACCTGGAGGGTCTTGATGAGCAGATCCTCCTGAGTGGCTTGTTCAGCTTCGGCGATGGACTGTTCTCGCATGGACCGGCGAGGCAATCCATGCGGATTGCGGTGCCAGCCGACTGGCGTACGCTGCCGGACCCGCATCGTCGGGCGGAGCCGGTGGTGCAGGCGGTACTGAACGTGGTGGCCCGGCTGTGGAAGGCCCGGCTGGACCAACCGGGGGGACGGTCCAGCCTGTATCAGGTGGCGAGGTCAGGGGCGAAGGTTGGCGAGCAGGTGCTGGCGATGCTGATCCGCGGGCTGGGCTACATGGCACCCGTCGACGTGACGTGGACCGACCTCCTGCGCGGGATCCTTTCAGCCGATCTGGTGCTTGTCCCGCAGGACAGGTATCACTATCGGCAGGTGGTTCGGGATGCTTTCGCTGAGGTGGGAGTAACCGTGCCCACCGATGAGCTGCTGGCCGGGACAGGCGGGATGCGCAGCCTCCGGTACCCGGTCCGGCTGTCAGCTCTCGGCACCGATCCGGAGGAGATTGTCAGGTTCATTTGGGAGAACGGGGACCTGCTGCGGGAAACCGCAATGGATGAGAGGTACTCCATCACCGTGGACCGGGTACGCCCCAGCATCAGGGTCAGTCCGGATGGTTTTGTTGTCTCGGAGATAGGCGCCTCCTTTGTCCAGGAGTTCACGGTGGGGCGCCCGGAGATGCGCAGGATGGGCCTTTCCGGACCGGGCCCGGTGACCCTGCGGGGAGGTGGGCTGCTTCGCTTCGATGAAGGGGGTCACCTCTGTTACGCCGCGCTGAAACCGGTCTACGACCCGGCGCGGCAGCAGGAGTATCAGCAGGCTAAAGCCCGTGACGCTGCAATGCTTAGACAGATCACCACCCCAGAAGCCGGAGCGGGCACCGAGCCGGCGAGGCTCACGTTCCACGGCGGGGGTAGGGGAAGGTAGCGCCCGAACCCTTACGGGTACCCCTAAAACGCGGCGCCCCAGGCTGAGCCCTTGGCCGCCGCCGGGGCTTCGAGTTGCGCGCGCTGCGTGAATTTCCCGCCGCGCAGGTCGGCGCTGACCTGCTTCAACACGTCGCGTCGGCTTTTCGCGGGGTCATCTCTGAGAGCTTTGAGGAGAAAGTAGCTGAAAGCGCCACTGTAACGCCCCGAGAAGTCAGCATCGGCGGCTGTCTGGTCCGAGCGACAAGCGGCGAACAGGACTGGCTTTGCCGCCGCGTCGGACCGGACCAGATCGCGGAACGCGCGCGGATCGGCCGATTCAGTCTGTTCCAGGCCAAGAGGTGTGGGCGGCGGGACGAATCGGGGCCGCCTGGTCGGAAGCAGATCCAGCGCGCGCAGCCCGGACCCGCTGTGACAGGTGTCCAGGACGACATCGAGCAGGACACCGTCAGGCAGGGTGGCCAGCAGGTCATGCAACTCGTCGTCAAGGATCAGGGTGGAAGCATCCCACTGGTCGCCCTTCTGCCTCATGTCGAACGTAACGAACGCCTCGTCGGCTCCGTCCGGTTCGTCCCCCGACGCGTCGAGTACCTGCGTGCCGTGGCTGGAAAACGTGAACACCAGATGATCATCCGGTTTGGCCCGCTTCACCATCGCCTGCAGCTTGCCGATGACCGCAGCCCTGGTGGCCTTCGAGTCCAGGAGCACCGTCACGTTCCGTTTGGCGAACCCATACTGCTCGGTGAGTAACGCAGCGAAGTCCTTGGCGTCATTGACGCACCCGTTCAGCCAGCCGTTGGTCGGCAGGTTCTCAAACTTGTTGATGCCGACACAGAGTGCGTACTTGGACATGGCGCCGTTCCTCCCTCGGGTCCTGCCCCGTCGCAGGTACGCGGCAACCTAGCGGAGGGGGTGTTACTGGGCTGTTACCGGTGTGAACTTCACCGAGCAGACCGGTGAGGGGTTAGCGGCTGGACTCCAGGGCCCTGAAGGTGGCCATCTGCCGGTGCCGGCGTTGCAGGCTGTCCCGGCGTGGGGTGGGGTTCGCCTCGGCGGGCTCAGCCGTCAGGTCGATGTGGCGTTCTCCGTAGTGCCACAGCAGCACGTCGTCGAGGAGCCGGTCGGGTCCCGGCGAGTATCGGTGATCCAGCGCGCGGCGCACCGAGGTGATGGTGTCCGCCTGCAGCAGCGACGCAAGCGCCGTCGTCGTCGTCAGCCCGTGCGCAGCGAGGAGTTCGGCCGCCCAGCCCCAGTTGTCATCGGTCTTCCGGTCGACGTGCGGGAGAAGCGTCTGCCACACGTCCCGGACCCGGTTCGGGGTGAGTGTGACGCTGCCCTCACCCTCCTCGTCCCAGAAACCGGTGACGGTTTCATACCGTTCGTGCAGTTCAGCGAACGCCGACTCAACGGACTCGAGCATCGCTGCGGTACCCGTGAACTGCCGGTCGAAGTAGGGGCTCCAGGCACGCGGATTGGAGGCCTTGAATCGGATGTCGTGTTCAATCTCGGACCATGCGTGTGCAAGGACGGTGCGGATCTGGACCTCAAGCATGTAACTGCCGCCGGCTTTGGCCGCCGGGTCCAGTGCCTTCTGGTACTCCTTGACAGCCTCGTTCTGGATGGTCCGAAGAATCAGGTGACGGCTGGAGTAGCCGTAGGTGCCCGATTCGATGGTGCCGATGTCTTTCTCCCGATCCCCCCGACAATCGAAGTCCTGACGTTGGCGCTTGATCAGGTTGGCTGCGACATCCACCTCGTGCGGCAGGGTGGTGATCACCCGGACGCCGACGACGTCGGTAAGGTTGCGCAGCGGGTCGGGAAACACCAGGGTCGGCAGGTCCCCGGGCACCGTCGCGGCGAGCATGCGGGAGGCCTTGTCGCGGAACGACTCGACGGTCTTGGTGCGGGCCGTGACGAACAGCGGGTTGAGTTCGGTGCCGACAAAGATGTCCTGGATACCGGCCTGCATTTGACGGGTTACCTCTTCGAGGCGCGGCCGGACCCGCTCAAACTCGCGGGTGCTCGCTTCCACCGCGGGGCGGAGACGGTCATCCAACTGATCCCAGGCGCTCATTAAGACTCCTCCGACGATGGCTTCCAGTCATCCTATCGGCCGGCTCTGACAGTTCCGGTGGAGCGGTGGTTAGAGGGGGCCGCCAATCTGCCCCTGGCGCCCGGCGGTGGGCATGGAGTAGCCGTCCACTGGCCGGTCATCATCGCTGGTGGTGCCCTGCCGGGTGTCATAGCTTCGCGGGGTGCGGAGATCACGTGACCGCTTCACCAGGCCGGTGATCACCAGAAAGAGTCCGCCAACCAGCAGGACGAGTCCCAGGACGAAGAGCGCCAGCGACAGCCCTTCAGCGGTTCCGCTGAAAACTTCGAACAGTGGTGTCGGCAGGATGAATAGTGTGGCTACCAGCGCCACGCCGCCCGTGATGAGCCGCCGCGTTCCTGTGGTGAGCATAGTTCCCCCTCGATTGGTCACTCCATTCAAACACCCTGCCCCTGACAGGGGAAGGGTGGGGCCGGAGCCGGGCTAGGAGCCGCCGTCTCCGGCGCAGTGGCCCCCGGACAACAGAGGTGCATTGAAAGCTCCGGCTCCGGACCGCGCAGTGTCACCTGGTTGTGCATTGGCCCTTCGCGTTGAATGGGCGGGGGTGTCGTAGGTGATGGATGCGTAATCACGGGGGCGGCGCAGATCGTGGGATCGCCGCAGTAGGCCAGCAATTACCAGGCTTATGCCACTCACCAGCAGGACCATTCCCGACCCGAATGCCGTCAACACGGCGCCGTCGGCCGTCCTGGTCGCGACCTCAAACAGCGCGGCTGGCAAAACGAAGATTGTCGCTATCAGCGCGAACACGCCGCTAACAACGAGTCCTGAGCGGAAGGGTGGCGCCGGAGTCGGGCTAGGAGCCGCCGGTTACGCTGTGCGGTGTGGACAACCTACGCCGACGCACCATCCTGGGAGCCGCTGGTCTCGCTGCCGCGGCTGCGCTCGCGGGTTGCGCGGCGGCGCAACCCGGCACGCCACAGAAGCAACCGGAGGAACCAGTGACACCCCAGCGCTACACCTACGGCGATGATCCCAGCCAGTTCGCCGAGCTGTACCTGCCGGCGGGCGAGCGGCTCCCGGGCGTCGTCGTGATCATCCACGGCGGATACTGGCGGTCCGGGTATGGCCTGGATCTGGGGCAGCCGCTGGCCGAGGACCTCGTATCCCGGGGCTACGTCTGCTGGAACCTTGAGTACCGCAGGGTAGGTGATGGTGGCGGCTGGCCGGAGACCTTCGCCGACGTGGGCGCCGGAATAGACCTCCTGGCCACGGCGGCCGGTGACCACGGCCTGGACCTGACGGTGACGACGGCCCTTGGACATTCCGCTGGCGGCCACCTCGCGGTATGGGCTGCGGGACGGTCAACACTGCCCGACGGCGCTCCGGGCGCCGGAACACCAGTGGTTCCGCTGACCGGGGTCGTCAGCCAATCCGGGGTGCTCAACCTTGTGGAGGCACACGAACTGGGTTTGAGCGACGGCGCGGTGCTGAACCTCATGGGCGTGGATCAGGTTGGGGATCCGGAACGCTACCGTGCGGCCGATCCAATGACCGCCATTCCGTTGGCCGTGCCGGTGCTGGCACTGCACGGTGAGGAGGACTCGACGGTTCCGGCTAGCCAGTCCGAAAGCTACGTGGCGGCCGCGCTGGCTGCGGGGGCGGACGCCGAGTTGACGCTGATCCCCGGGGACCACTTCGCGATGATCACGCCGGGAACCGACGCCTGGGTGCAGGTGGTCGCAGCGGTGGACCGCCTGATGGCTGCCTGACCCGACCAGCGTCATGGTTACTGCAGCTGCAAGGTTCGGCGATACGGTGTTCAGACCAGCTGAAAGGGTTACAACAGATGAGCGGCAACACCATCGTCCCCGTGCTCGAAGTGGGAGGCACCCACCTCACCGCAGCCCTGGTCGAATCCGGGACGTGGGCGATCGATCGACAGTCGCTGGCCCGGGTCGGCCTGCAGGCCCAGGGGACCGCCGAGAGCCTGATTGAAGCAATCGGGCGTGCCGCCGATGCTCTCACCGCTGCCCCGGGCGCCGTCTGGTCCGTGGCGATTCCCGGCCCCTTCGACTACGCAACGGGAATTGGCCGGTTTGAGCACGTGGGAAAGTTCGACAGCCTCAACGGCGTCGACGTTCGGGATGCCCTGATGGACCGCATCAGTCCCACACCCGGGATGATCCACTTCCTCAACGACGCTGACGCTTTCGGGGTGGGGGAATATGCCCTCGGAGCCGCGCGGGGCCATGAGCGTGCGCTCTGCATCACCCTGGGCACCGGCGTGGGGTCGACATTCTTGAACCACGGGGAACCGGTCAGCACCGGTCCGGCGGTTTCACCCGATGGAAGCATCCATCACGAGACGTACCGGGGTAGCCCACTGGAGCGCACCGTGTCCCGTCGGGCCATCCGGGCAGCCTATGCGGCAGCAGCGGGAGTGGACCCGGCAACGGGCCCCGACGTCCACACCATCGCCGCCCAGAGCCGCGCCGGCGATGACGCCGCCCGGCAGGTCCTGGACACCGCGTTCGGTGCATTGGGGGAAACCCTCGCGGTGGTGCTGAAGCGATTCGATGCCAGCATCCTGGTGATCGGCGGCTCCATGGCCGGATCCTGGGATCTGGTGGAACCGGCGATCCGCGCGGGCATGACTCTCGAAGACCAGCGTCTCGCGGACTTCAGGATCGAGCAGGCCATCCTGCCCGACGACGCCGCGCTGGTAGGTGCTGCGTACTGGGCGTCGCGCCAAGCCGCTCACAGTCACTGAGTGGCGGATACTTCCCGCGCCCGGCCGTCAGCCTTGTGAGCTGACGGCCGCCGCTGGATTACTCCGAGGGGAGTTCGGCGTCAGGGGTTTCCTCCAGGTAGGTGGCCTTCCATGCGCCGTCGGTGTAGACCACTGTTGCTGAATAGATGGTGCCCGCCGGGTCGAACGGGCGGGTCTCCTGTACCTCTCCAGCCTCGTCGAATGACGTGTAGGCATCAGGGTTGACGGTGATCAGTGCGTCAACCTCAACGTCCTCGGCCACTTCTTCTGCCGGGGTGGTGACGATGATCTGCTTGACCTTCGGCTGTCCACCCAGGACCCAGCCGCCGTCCGCGTACAGTGCCGCAAATTCGTCAGCCTCTGCGGTCGCTGCTTCGGCGCCGTCAAGGGTGGCGAGCAGCTGCTCGGTTTCCCCGGTCCGCTGGTTGTAGGACTTCAACGCGAAGACGTGGTGCAGGAAGGCCTGCGCGCCCTCTGGGCTTGCTTCGCTCATCAGCTCGTTGGTCTCCGGCTCCTGAACATTCTGCGCAGGTGCAGTGGAGCTCGCAGGGGTGGGAGCGGCAGCCTCGGAAGGGGCGGCGGGCTCAGTCGACTCGCCGCAGGCGGTCAGCGTGGCGAGAGCGATGACGGCGATCGCCGCAGCATTTCTGATCTTCATGGTGTCCCCAAAAATTAGTGTGTCTCAGGCGCGGTTCATCGCGCGGTATCAGCCCCATCCTAGCCGTAGCCTTAGGCAACTAGCGGTCGGATCGGGGGTACTGTGCGGGAGATCACACCAATCTTCCGCAACTGATTGGGTCATCGCACCCGGCCGTTCCCCAACCATTCACAGGTTCGCCGGTGGACGGGGTGCTAACTTGTTAGCGTGCTCACCGTGATCGGGGAAACCCTTATAGACGAAGTAATCAGCGATGTCGCGTCGCCCCGCGCCCATGTGGGCGGCAGCCCGATGAACGTGGCGGTCGGTCTGGCCAGGCTGGGGCATCCCTGCCGTTTTGTTGGGCGGTGGGGCGATGATGAGTATGGGCGGATGATCCAGGAACACCTCCACAGCAACTCTGTGTTGACTCCGATGGGACCCGACAAGCACCCCACCAGCACTGCCACCGCGCGGCTGGATCCCGCAGGTGGTGCCTCCTACAAATTCAAGCTGGTGTGGGAGCTGCCGGCCATCCGTGAAGAGACGGACCGGATCCTTGAGGGCACCACGTGGTTGCACACCGGATCGATCGCCACCATGCTGGAGCCCGGAGCGTCTGATGTGCTGGCCGTCGTCCGGCAGGCGCACCCGCTGGCCACCATCTCCTATGACCCCAACTGTCGGCCCAGCATCGTCACCGATGTGGTCTATGCCCGGGCCCAGGCGGAGAAGTTCGTTGCTCTCGCCGACGTCGTCAAAGCCTCGGATGAGGACCTTGAGTGGCTCTACCCCGGTCAGGACGTCCTGGAGACAGCGCGGTTCTGGTTGGCCAAGGGCCCGGCCATGGTGGTGGTCACGCGGGGTTCCCTCGGTCCGTGGGCCGTCGTCGCACGCGGCGAAGCCTCGGTCCCCGCGCCGGCTGCTCAGGTGGTGGATACGGTGGGTGCTGGAGACTCCTTCATGTCGGCGCTGCTGGGTTCCCTCGTGGACCGGGGCTTCGCGGGAGCGCAGCAGCGGAATGACCTGCGCCACATCTCCGTTGAACAGGTGGAAGCAGTCCTCGTGTATGCAGCAAAAGCGGCGGCAGTTACCGTGTCCCGTGCCGGCGCCAACCCGCCGAACCGCAACGAGCTAATGACAGACCCCAACTGACCAGGAGTAGTTATGACCCGTGACCCGTACGCAGACCTCCCCCCAGTCCCCGAGTTCACTCTGACCAGCACGGACATTGAGAACAACCAGCCGTTGGATGCGAAGCATGCCTCCGGGGCGATGGGTATCGACGGTGGGAAGGATGTGTCGCCGCAGCTGTCCTGGAGCGGGTTCCCGGAAGGGACCAAAAGCTTTGCGGTGACTGTCTACGACCCGGATGCCCCCACCGCCAGCGGCTTCTGGCACTGGGCGGTCTTCAACCTCCCCGTGTCCACCACGTCGCTGCCGGCGGGTGCCGGAGTGGATGGCAGTCCCGACCTGCCAGACAGTGCCACCCAGCTGAAGAACGACGGCGGCTTTACCGGTTTTATCGGTGCTGCGCCCCCGGCGGGACACGGCCCACACCACTATCACGTGGTGGTGCACGCAGTGGATGTGGAACGCCTTGAGGTGCCCGCTGACGGCAGTAACGCCTACCTCGGGTTCAACCTGTTTTCCCACACCCTCGGGCGGGCCCGCCTGATCCCCACCTTCGAGCAGTAGACAGCTTCCTCCGGTTCCGCTGAGCCCGGGGATCCACTGGATTCCCGGGCTCAGCGCCCTTCACGGGCGGGTAGGCTTAAAGTCACCGTTTAAGTGAAGGAGTACCCCATGCGTCTGGTCGCCAGCGATATGGATGGAACGATCGTCGGCCACGACGGCAGGATCAGCCCCAGGACAGTCGAAGCATTTCAGGCGTGCCTGGACGCGGGCGTTGAAGTGGTATTCGTCACCGGCCGCCCACCGCGCTGGCTTGATCCGCTGCGCGAACAGTTGGGTCACCGCGGAACGGTCATCTGCTCCAACGGTGCTGTTACGTACAGCCTGGAAGACGAGCTGGTACTGAGCGCCCACTTGTTGGAACACAGCAACATTCTGGCCGCCCGCGAGATCATTCTGGACCTCTATCCTGCGGCGTCCTTCGCTGCCGAGACGGTCGACGGATTCCACATCGAGCACGGGTTTGCCGAGGAAGGCTCGGTGGAGTTGCTCGCCGGCGCAGTGGCGCGGCCCCTGGCGGAATCCCTCGTCGGCGCGGGAGTCATCAAGTTCCTGGCGCGGGAACGCGAGGTGTTGCCGGACAGGTTCCTCGATACCGTGCGGCCCGCGGTCGCCCACCTGGTAACCGCCACCCATTCCGCCCCGAGCATTGCGCTGCTGGAAATGTCCACGCCCGGCATCAACAAGTCGGTCACCCTCGCTGAATTCGCGGCGAGCCGTGGCATCAGCCAGGCCGACGTCGTCGCCTTCGGCGACATGCCCAACGATGTGCAGATGCTGAACTGGGCGGGCACCGGCTACGCGATGGCGTCCGGGCACGCGGAGGCGATTGCTGCGGCGGACCTGCAGGCTCCGGCATTCGAGGACGACGGCGTCGCCCAGATTCTTGAGGAACGCCTCGCCAAGCTCGGGGCGACCCGCTAAGCCCATGCTGCCGTACCTGCTCAACACCGGACCGGATGGGATGCAGCGGCCGCTTGCCCTGTCGCACCGCGGGTTCTCGGTCGACGGGCTGGAAAACTCGATGACGGCCTTTGAGGCTGCCGTGGATCTCGGATTCGGATACCTGGAAATCGACGTCCGGACCACGAGGGACGGCGCCGTGATGGTGTTCCACGATGAACTGCTGGACCGGGTGTGCGATACGGTGGGCCCGCTGTCGGAGCGCACCCTGGACGAGCTGAACAAGATCCGGATCAACGGCGTCGAACCCATCCCCACCCTGGAGGCCGTCCTGACCCGATGGCCCGACCTGAAACTGAACATTGACCTCAAGGATGATGCCTCGGTGGAGCCGTTTGTCCAGCTCGTGGAGCGGCTGGGAGCCCATGACCGGGTACTGGTGGCTTCATTCTCCGACCGGAGGCGGCGGCGGACGCTGAACCTGCTGTCCCGCCGGGTGGCTTCCTCCGCCGGACAGGTGAGCTCGGCACTGATCTGGTTGTCGAGTCCGCTGGGCCTGACCAAACGCCTCGCCCGGCTCGCCCGGGTGGATTGTCTTCAGCTGCCGGTGCAGCACGCAGGCGTGACGGTGCTGACCGGCCGCTTTATCCGGCGGTGTCGCGCCGCCGGGCTACCGGTCCACGTCTGGACGGTCAATGACACCGACGCGATGGAGCGGCTTCTGACACTGGGCGGCGGCGTGGACGGCCTGGTCTCCGATCGTGCGGATCACCTGGCCGAAACGATGCAACGCCGGGGACACTGGCCGCAGACCGCCTGACCTCACGGGCCGGCAGGAAAGTGCTGTAACCGTACCGACGCTGTTGGGGCACCGCTACCGTGCGGGAGCGGCCCGTTTCTGGCCGGGTCTGATCGCAGGGGTTCGCGGTGGATAGGTCGCTTCGGTCCACAAGTGGAACAACGCGTACGCGCGGTACGGGCGCCACCGCTCGGCAATTGCCTCGGCCTCGCGGATGCTTGGATTGCCCATCGCCCGGCGCAGCACCAGGTCACCCGCCGTGAACGCGTCCCGATCTCCAAGCACCCGCACCGCCAGATAGTCGGCGGACCACTGGCCGATTCCGGGGATGGCCAGGAGTGCCGCGCGGACGTCCGTGTGGTCGCCAGCAAGGGTGAGTCCGTCGCGGAAGGCCCGGGCTACGTGCTGCACCGTTGCTCCGCGGGTGCGGGTAACGCCGACGGCGCTGCGTAGCTCCTCGGCCGGAGCAGCGGCGAGCACGTCAGGCGTGGGGAAGATCGTTAGTCCGGACGGACCGGGGGTGCCGTAGGCAGCGGCGAGACGCCCGGCAAACGTACCCGCAGCGCTGACGGAGACCTGCTGGCCGAGGACAGTCATGATTGCAGCTTCGAAGGGCTCGGGATAACCTACTGCGCGCAGCCAGGGGCGTCGGCTGGACAGGGGCCCCAGCAGGGGATCCGGCTCGAACGCCCGCGCGACCGCCTCAAGGTCAGCGTCCAGATCCAGCCAACGGCGGATCGTCGCTGTCAGGCCGGGATGGTCTTCCTCGGGCGCGGAGGTATGGACGTCGACACCGCGTGAACCGATGGTCAGCCTGGCGGCGTGGTGGCCGCTCGAGGAACGAAGCAACCGCGTGTGTGACATCCCCTGGCGGCCGGGGATTTCACAGCCTGGAATGAAGTGGTTTGCGAGCAGGGACACCATGGGCCCCGCCTCGATCAACCCATTGGCCGCCAGGAAAAGGTGTGCAGTCACCCCAGCACCGGATCGGTCAGTGTTCTCAGGTACTTCAGTGCGTGCGGACCGTACTGGCTCATCGATGCGTCGTCCGCGTGGATTAGCAGTCGCAGCCAGGAACCGTACCGGTGAAGCCGCGCCAGCTTGAGCGCAGGTTCGACCGCCAGTCGGAGTTCGGCGAGGGGCGCGTAGTCGGTCCAGCGTTCGAGGTAGGCGGTGATCACCGCCTGGATACGCGGGTCGTCAGAGGTGGTCTGCCACTGTTCCTGCATGACGGTCAGTGGCACGTACAGCGAACTGAAGGGGTGTGCCCAGTAGGAGTCACCGAAGTCGAAGAATCGCAGCGGGGCCGTCGTCGCGCCCGGTATGAAGGCGTTGTCGGCGTGCAGGTCATTGTGTTGGAGGCTCAGGGGGACGCCCAGGGCCGCAACGCTTCTGGCCGCTTCCTCAAGGGCGGGAATGCTGGCGTAGATGCCGTCGGTGGCCTGGGCGGACAGATGCAGGGGGTGGTCGGGCGGTAAGCCGGTGTGAAGGAGGAGCTGGTTGCTCGCGAAGTTCCCTGCGATCGCAGGATCCATGCTGACCAGGCCGGCCGCAGCCAGCGGCAATCCATGGGGGACGAGTTGTAGCTGGAAGTCGGCAAAGCCGGTGACCACCAGGATCCACAACCGGTAGTCAGCCGATTTGAGGGAGGCGAGCGTCTTCCCATGGTCGGGCGTCAGCATCCAGCCCTTGGCGGGCTCGATGGCGAGGGGGGCAGCCACATGGTCGGGCGCCAGTTCCGCCAGGCGTGCCACAATGGCCGCCTCAGCGAATTGGCCCGGGTTGTTTTCCTTGAACCACAGCTGTCCGTGGTCGGTCGGCACGGTGACCTGGGTGGACCAGAACCGGATCCGCACCTGCTCCAGCGGGCCGGTCTGTGCCAGGTCGCAGTTCTGCAGAACCTGCGTAATCCACAGTTGGATCTCCTGGTGCCACGCCGGGGATGCCCAGACCTGCTGCGGGTCCATCAGTGCTTCCCACCTCGCAACCCGTTCCACACCATCCCACCAGTTTAGGCACCATGGTCGCACAAGCAGTGGCAGTCCTGATGGGGAGTGGTCAGGCGAAGGTTCCGAGCCAGTTGATTGCGTCGTCCTCGGAGGTGAAGAACTGCCCGGGATGCGCTTGGCTGTCGGCAAATGCAGCGACGACCCGGTCCACGGGCCCGTCGCCCACAAGAGCGATGGCGGTGATGTCTTCATCGTCGCAGATGGCACGCCGGGCTGCGCTCGTGAAGGCGACCGATGTCATGCTCATCAGGATTCGGCGTGGCCCCTGATTGAGGCCCGACGCGTCCAGTGTGGCGCGGGCCTGGTCCACCGTGACGACGGTGTCAGGCCGCCACTGGACATGCAGGATCCCGTCTTCCCTGAGCGCGAGGCGCTGGGTTTCGTCAGCGGTGGAGTGTCGTCCGCCGTCGTTGATGCGGTGGTTGTTCATGGTGCGTCCCGAGACCTCAGTAAATACGTTGAACCTTTAAGTAAGTGCCTGATTCACTTCGGCGCCAGCAGCCGGGCGGATGTGTGACGTGCACCACTTTTCATCAATCAACCCAAGAACCGCTGAGGCAACACCATGTGGGTCTTTCTCCTCGGTCGAGATCACCGCGTCATCGACATCGACGTGGGTGAGGATTGCCTGTAACTCGGTGGCACGGTCCAGGTGCCAACCCAGCGAAGGATCGCCGGGATCGTGGCGGCCCCGCAACCTGTCCTGCACTGTCGCTGAAGTAGCCTCCAGCCGCACGACCAGTAGTGGATGACCAAGCACCCGCTCATACTCCGCGCGCTGGATGGTCCCTTCAATGACGCCGGCTAGCACCAGGAGGCGCGCACCTGCAGAGCGGAAATTGGGGATGACAGCCGACAGGTTCGCCAGTTCGATCCGCCGGTTGAAGGGATCATCGGTGGGTGCGGGCCACGCAAACCTCAGCCAGTCAAGGTCAATCACGGCGTGCGGTAGGTCCTTGGCCGTCAATAGGTGCGCCAGGGCATCCGCGGTCGATGTTTTTCCCACGCCGACGGTGCCGTTGAGGAAGACGCAATGCAGAGCGAAGGTCACCGCTTCAGCCTAATCGTCGTGAGACTGACAGGTCAGTCAACGGCTCCGAGGACCTCCACGCCCCAGCAGGAAGCACGGCTATCCGGGGCTCAGCCCAGTTTGGAGGGGCGGGATCCCTGGTCGGAGGCGTCGACGTCGGTCGGGCCGGTGACATGTTCGCTTCCCCGCCACCGGGCAAGTGCGTTCATGACGTGGTAAATCACCAGGGTTGCCGCGGTACCCAGGGCGATGCCTTCGAAGGTGAGTTCGCCGATGGTCCAGGTGAAGTTGGCGATACCCACCACCAACGCCACCCCCGCCGTCGACAGGTTGATGGGGTTGGAGAAGTTGACCTGGTTCTGCACCCAGATCCGGACGCCGAGGATACCGATCATGCCGTAGAGCACCACCCCGGCGCCGCCGATGACGCCCGCTGGGACAGTAGCGATCAGCGCGCCGAACTTGGGGAACAGGCTGAGGAGGATCGCGACGATCCCTGCCACCCAGTAGGCGGCAGTCGAGTACACACGCGACGCGGCCATTACACCGATGTTCTCCGCGTAGGTGGTGGTGCCGGACCCACCACCGGACCCGGCGAGCATGGTGGCCAGGCCGTCAGCCATCAGGGCACGCCCGGTGACGGGGTCCAGGTCACGCCCGGTCATGGCAGCCACCGACTTCACATGACCAATGTTCTCGGCGACCAGGACCAGGACCACCGGGATGAACAGCCCGACGACTGACAGATGGAATTCGGGGGTCTGGAACGGTGGAAGCCCTATCCACGCGGCATCACCAATAGCCGCGAAGTCCACTTCCCCGCGGAGCATCGCGACCACATACCCGGCGAGGACACCCACCAGGATGGACAGCCGCCCGAGAATGCCCTTGAAGAGCACGGTCACCAGGAGGATCACCACCACGGTGACGAGCGCGGTCAGTGGAGCCTGCTCAAAACTGGCCTTCGCGGTGGGGGCAAGGTTCAACCCGATCAGGGCGACGATGGCCCCGGTGACGATGGGCGGCATCACGATCTGGATCCAGCGGGAGCCCGCCCGATGGACGACAGCGCCGATAATCGCCAGGACGGCTCCGGCCATGATGATGCCACCGAGCGCCCCCGCCGGTCCGTGCTGGCTCTGGGCTGCGGCGATCGGGGCGATGAACGCGAAGCTCGATCCCAGATAGCTGGGCACCTTGCCTGCCGTGATGATCAGGAACAAGATGGTGCCCAGCCCCGAGAACAGCAGGGTGGTGGCGGGCGGGAACCCGGTGATCAGGGGAACCAGGAAGGTGGCACCGAACATGGCGACGACGTGCTGGGCGCCGATTCCCACCGTCCGCGGCCAACTGAGCCGTTCATCGGGGGCAACAAACTGCCCGGGAAGGACGTTCTTTCCGTCACCGTGAAGCGTCCACGACGTGCCGAACCTGCTCATGGCTGTGCCTTCCAAAGATGTGCGGGGTGATCTGTCGGAAATCCTACCGTCCGGGCGGAGTGTTACGTTGCACTCATGTCATTCACTGTCGAAGGCCGAATAATACTTATCACCGGTGCCGCCAGCGGTATGGGCCGGCTCTACGCGGAACGGGCCGTCAAGGAGCGGGCGGCCGCCGTCGTCCTCTGGGACGTCGACGCCGAAGCGCTCCACAGGACCGCCGATTCGCTGACCGGATCCGGGCCGGCCGTGCACAGTTACGTGGTTGATCTCGCCTCATTGGCCGAGATCACGACCGCGGCGGCCGCGGTCAGGAACGACGTCGGGACACCGGCTGTCCTGATCAACAACGCGGGGATCGTGCGCGGAAAGTACTTTTGGGAGCACGACCAGCAGGCCGACATTGCACTGGTGATGCAGATCAACACGCTGGCGCTGATGCACGTGGTCCGGGAGTTCCTGCCGGCCCTGATCGCCTCCCGGGAACCGGCGCGTATCCTCAATGTCGCGTCGGCGTCGGGTACCCTCTCGGTTCCCCGAATGAGTGTGTACACCGCCTCGAAGTGGGCAGTGATCGGCTGGAGCGACTCCCTGCGACTGGAGCTTCGCCAGGCAGGTCACCGGCAGATCAAGGTCACCACGCTGATCCCCAGCTACATCCGGACCGGCATGTTCGAGGGCGCCCGTGGCCCGCTGTTCACGCCGCTGATGGACCCGGTCGACGTCGTCGACAGGGCCTGGCGCGCACTGCTTGCTGGCCGGCCCCGGCTTCAGCTGCCGTGGTCGGTGGCGCTGGGCAGCGCGATCCGCGGCGTCCTGCCGCAACCTCTCTGGGATGTGGTGGCCGGGCGGGTCTTCAAGGTGTACAGCTCGATGGAGCATTTCACTGGCCGTCCCACCTGACCCGCACCCCAGCACCCCGCACCTTTTGCACCCGCCGACCCGCGACCGAAGACCACGACGCGTAGCAGCATCCTGAAAGGACCCCCACATGAGCACTACTTCCCAGGAAACCACTGATCTGTCACCGGTGGTGGAGCGCCTGCGCGCGACCTTCGACGGCGGGACCACCCGGCCGCTGTCCTGGCGGCGAGCCCAACTCGAGGGCCTGATCCGGATGCTCGTCGAACGGGAGGTGGACTTCACCGACGCGCTGTACTCGGATCTCCGGAAGAACCCGCTGGAAGCGGTGGTGTCCGAGCTGTCCCTGGTGCGGGCCGAAGCCCAGTATGCGCTGAAGCAGCTGCGGAAATGGACCAGCGCCGAGAAGGTTCAGGTACCGACGGGCCTGTTGCCTGCAAGAGCACACCGGCAGGCCCAGCCCCTCGGCGTCGTGCTGATCATTGGCCCGTGGAACTATCCGGTGCAACTGCTCCTGGCCCCCCTGGTCGGTGCGCTCGCCGCCGGGAACTGTGCGGTTTTGAAGCCGAGCGAACACGCCCCCGCCACGTCGGCGGTGATGGCCGACCTGCTGCCCCGGTATTTCGACGAGAGTGCCGTCTCCGTGGTGGAAGGCGGGGCGGCGGTTGGCGGGGAGCTGCTCGCCCAGCGGTACGACTCCATCTTTTTCACCGGGGGCGAGCGGGTCGGACGGATCGTCGCGGCCGCTGCAGCGCAAACGCTCACTCCCGTCACCCTCGAACTAGGAGGAAAATCGCCCGCCGTGGTGCTTGGCGGCGACCTGCCAGCGGTGGCCCGACGGCTGGTGTTCGGCAAGTTTCTCAACGCGGGGCAGACCTGCGTTGCCCCCGACTATGTTTTGGTGCAGCGCGGACTCGAAAAGCAGCTCCTCGCCCACCTGAAACGGGCGGTCGCCGGGTTCTACGGCGCCGACCCGGCCCGTAGCGCCGACTACGGCCGGATCGTCGACGACGGCCACTTCGTCCGACTGGTCGGTTTTTTGGAGGCCAGCAACGGCAACGGCACCGTGTACACCGGGGGCGCCCACGACCGGGCCAGCCGGTACCTCGAACCCACGCTCCTGACCGATGTGCCGACCGACTCCCCGGTGATGCAGGAGGAGATTTTCGGTCCGATCCTGCCCATCCTTCCCGTCGACGGCATGGACGAGGCCGTTGCCTTCGTCAATGCCCGGCCGGCCCCGCTGGCAGCCTATTTGTTCAGTGACCAGCCGGCCGAGCAGCAGCAGTTCGAGGAACGGGTCCGTGCGGGTGGGATCGGCCACAACGCCTGCAACCTGCATCTCACGGTGCACGGCTTGCCGTTCGGCGGGGTGGGCACCAGCGGTATGGGCGCCTACCACGGCCGCTATTCATTCGACACGTTCAGCCAGAACCGGGGGGTACTTTCGAAGGGCACCGGCATTGACACCCTGCGTCTGGCCTACCCGCCGTACAGGGGCCTGAAAAAATGGCTCCTCCGGCGGGTTCTCTGACCGCGCGTCCTTCCGCGCGAGGGTTACCCGCCGATGACCCCGTCGACCAGTGCCTTCGCCTCGTCCTGCACCTGCGCCAGGTGCTCGGCACCCTTGAAGGACTCGGCATAGATCTTGTACACGTCCTCGGTGCCCGATGGGCGCGCGGCGAACCACGCGTTCTCGGTGGTGACCTTCAAGCCACCAATTGACGCCCCGTTGCCGGGTGCCTCGGTCAGCCTGGCGGTGATGGTTTCGCCGGCAAGGGTGGTGGCCGCAACGTCCGACGGCGAGAGCTTCCCCAGCGCTGCCTTCTGGCTGCGTGAGGCCGCCGCATCAATGCGCGCGTACACGGGGGAACCGAACCGGTCGGTCAGCCCCGCATAGTGCTGCGACGGCGTTCGCCCGGTGACGGCGGTGATCTCCGAGGCGAGCAGGGCCAACAGGATGCCGTCCTTGTCGGTGGTCCACGGGGACCCGTTCAGCCGCAGGAAAGAGGCTCCAGCGGATTCCTCGCCGCCGAAGGCGAGGGACCCGGAGAGCAGCCCGGGAACAAACCACTTGAAGCCCACCGGAACCTCTTCGAGCTTCCGGCCGAGATCCGCAGCCACCCGATCGATGATCGAGGAGGAGACCAGGGTCTTCCCGACGACGGCGTCCTGCCGCCAGTGGGGACGGTTGCGGTAGAGGTAGTCAATGGCCACCGCAAGGTAGTGGTTGGGGTTCATCAGCCCGGCGTCGGGGGTGACGATCCCGTGCCGGTCGGCGTCGGCGTCGTTGCCCGTGGAGATATCAAACTCCCTGGCCCGGGCAATGAGTGAGGCCATCGCCGATGGTGACGAGCAGTCCATGCGGATCTTCTCATCCCAGTCCAGGGTCATGAACGCCCACTGCGGGTCGACGGCGGGATTGACGACTGTCAGATTCAGGTTGTGCGTTTCGCCGATAGCACCCCAATAGTCGACAGCCGCCCCACCCATCGGGTCCGCACCGATGTGCAGTCCGGATTCCCGGATCGCGTCGAGGTTCAGGACGGTGGGTAGATCCTCAACATAGTGCTGCAGGAAGTCGTAGGTCCCGATTCCTTCGGCCTGGTGCGCCTGGCTCGCCGGGACGCGACGGACCTCCCGGAGGCCGCCTTCCATCAGCGCGTTGGCCCGATCAGCGATCCAGTTGGTGGCATCGGAATCCGCGGGGCCGCCGTGCGGGGGATTGTATTTGAAGCCGCCATCGCCGGGAGGGTTGTGCGAGGGAGTGATGACAATGCCATCCGCCTGGTCGGCGCCCTGCGCGTTGTAGACGAGGATGGCGTGCGATACGGCCGGGGTGGGCGTGTAGGCGCCGCGCGCGTCCACCCGTACCGTGACGTTGTTCGCTGCGAGCACCTCAAGTGCGGTCTGCTGGGCGGGCTCGGAGAGTGCGTGTGTGTCCCTGCCCATGAACAGGGGCCCGGTGATGCCCTGACCCGACCGGTACTCCACAATCGCCTGGGTGATGGCGGCGATGTGCCCCTCATTGAAAGAGGCCTTCAGGGAGGAACCACGGTGCCCGGACGTCCCGAACGCGACCCGTTGCGCCGGGTCCCCAAGGGCGGGAACGACGTCGAAATACGCGTCCAGAAGTGAAGAAATGTCGACCAGATCGCTGGGGAGGGCGACTGTGCCCGCTCGGTTTGCCATGGCTACAGCATGCCAAAGAACTGGTGCTATTACAGCCCCGGCGTCACGAAACCCGTTGCGTGCTCCACTGCGGCGGTTCTCCGGACGGCGATCAGGGCCATCCCTGCGCGGCCAACCCGGCGGGGATGGCCCTGCGGAGACGACCACTCGCCGCGCGGTGGTGGTAGGTTCACCGTGTACACAGCCACGCGAAGGAAAGGCGCCACCATGAGCGAACAGAACGATACCGAACGCGACGACTCAGAACAGCGGGTCGGCGGGTCAGACAAGATCGACGCCGGCGGTTATGGAGGCCCCGGCCCGGAGAACGAGTTGCCGGACGGTGAGGAGATCGAGACCGAGGACAACCGGGGCGACGACGACTCCTGACTTTAAGGTTTCCGGCCTCCATTAACCCCTGCAGTAGACCCCTGCAGTAACCACCTGCAGGGTCCCTGCTAGACCTGGATCTCGCGCTTGAGAATCTTTCCGGTGGGGCCCTTCGGGAGAGCTTCCACCAGGACCACCCGGCGGGGATACTTGTAGGCCGCCACGCGTTCCTTGGTGAATTCGAGGATCTCGGCAGCGAGGCGCTCGCGGGCGGCATCGTCCGCGGGCGCAGCCTCCGCCTTCAGGCCTACCACCGCCACGATTTCCTCGCCCTGCAACTCGTCCGGGACGCCTATTACCGCCGCCTCGGCCACCGCGGTGTGCTCGTACAGCACTTCCTCGACTTCCCGCGGATAGACGTTGTACCCGCCGCGGACGATGATGTCCTTCTTGCGGTCGACGATGAAGATAGCGCCGTCGTCGTCGTACCGGGCCAGGTCTCCGGTACGGAACCAACCGTCGGGGATCGCAGCTGCCGTCGCGTCGTCGTTGTTCCAATAGCCCTTCATCACGCAGTGTCCCCGGACGGAGAGTTCACCGACTTCGCCGGTGGGTACCTCCGCCCCGTCGGCGTCGAGCATGCGTACCTCGACCCCGTCCACCGGCGTGCCGATCGATCCGGGCTTGCGTTCGGTTCCGCGCCGGTTGAAGCTCACGATGGGGGACGTTTCGGACAACCCGTAGCCCTCCAGCAGTTCGGCGCCGAAGACGCGTTCGAACTCGTGCAGCACCTCAACGGGCAGCGCTGACCCGCCGGACACGGCGACCCGCAGCGTTGACACGTCGGTGGTGGAAACTGCCGGATGCCGAAGCATCGCTATGTACATCGTGGGGACACCCTCGAAAATGGTTACACCGTCTCGGGCAATGATCTCCAGGGCGCGGCCGGGTTCGAACCGGGGGAGCAGGGTGACTGTGGCTCCGGTCAGCACCGCCGCGTTCAAGGCGCAGGTCTGTCCGAAAATATGGAAGAACGGCAATCCACCAAACAACACATCGCCGACCGCAGTGCCCATCAGGTCCCGGGAGATCTCCGCATTCCGGTGCAGGCTCGCATGGGTCAGCGCCGCGCCTTTTGGCCGTCCGGTGGTTCCTGAGGTGTAGAGCAGCACAGCCGTGTCATCGGCCGCCACCTCCGCGATGGGCTGCAGGGGATCGATCGACGACAGCTGTTCAAGGAATGCGCCCGAGTTCACCGCCAGTACTTCGAGGGTGGTTCCCTGATCGGCGGCGGCGACCGCCTGGCCCACTCCGGACTCGGCCTCGGCTGCGACCCCTTCCCAGGCAAACACCAGCCTCGCGCCGGAGTCGCCCAGGTGGTAGGCAATCTCCCGCGACTTGAGGAGCGGATTGAGTGGGACCACCACCGCTCCGAAGCGCAGGACCCCGTAGTAGATAAATGCCATCTGTGGAATATTCGGCATAATCAGCGCGATCCGGTCGCCCGGCTGGACACCTTTCTGTGCCAGGAGACCCGCCACCCGCTGGCTCCACTCGTCGAGCGCCGCGAACGTCAGCGACGTGTCATCCAGTCTGATCGCCACCGCCTCGGGGTGTTCCTGGACAGTTGACGCGAGATTGTTGGCAAGGTTGGGCACGCGATCTCCTTTGATCTTGCTGGTTACCGATGAGTAACAGTCTGTTTCATCGGCGCGGGCGGCGCAATGTTGTCACCGCACCGTGCCCGTTTCACCCGCACCGGCTGCCTGCTCCAACTGGGCGGACACAGCCAGCAGCCGCGCCTCCGAGCTGGGTCGCCCGATGAGCTGGATTCCCATGGAGATGCCCGTGGGGGTGGTGATCGTGGGCAGGGCAATGGCGGGTAACCCGCAGACGTTGACCATCGAGGTGTACGGGGAGTACTGGCATTGCCTCAGGTAGTCCGTGTCCGCGTCCTCGGAGGTGTACCAGCCGATGGGACGCGGAGTCTGGCCCAGGGCAGGGGTAAGGATGAAGTCGTACTCCGCATAGGCGCTGATCGTGTCCTGCTCGAACTGCCGCAGGATGTCGATCGCCGTGACCAGATCCGGTGCGCTGCGGGCCCGCGACCTCTCGCGCATGGTCCGCGTCAGCGGAGTCAACAGGTTCTCGTTCCCCGAGGGGATAGGGGCGGTGGCAAGGGACGCCGTCCACACCGTCTGGAATGCCTGGTGGTAGCGCCGGTCGTAGCTGAGGTCGGCGTCGAGAACGTCGTGCCCCACTGAGGAAAGTGCGCGAATACCAGCCTCGTAGGCGTCCAGCGCCTCCTGGTCCAGCACGATCTCGAACGCTGAGGCGAAGGGTGACAGGGTGCTCGCCCCGATCCGAAAGGTACCCTCGGCGCGCAGGGCTGCGGTCAGGAACGACGACGACGCCGGAGCGGCGCTGGTTGCCCGGTGGTTCGGCGCGTCGACCATCGCGTCGAGCAACAGCGCAGCGTCGGTGGTGGTCCGCGCCAACGGTCCGGCCACGACGAACTGGCCGAGGTCCGCCTGTCCGGACAATGCGGGAATTCGACCGCGATTCGGTTTGAGCCCGATCAGGCCGGTGGCTGAGGCCGGAATGCGGACAGAGCCGCCACCGTCGCTGCCGGGTGCGAAGGGAATCATGCCTGCAGCGACGGCCGCCGCGCTGCCGCCGGACGAACCCCCCGGGCTGAGGGCCGGGTTGAGGGGGTTGCGGGCCGCCGGGGCAATGTTGTTTTCGCTGTGGCAGCTCAGGCCGAATTCGGGAACCTGGGTCTTGCCAAGACTGATCGCGCCAGCGCGGCGCAGAATTGCCACCAGGGGAGAGTCCTCGGTTGCGACCGTTGGGGGCAGGGCAGCCGAGCCGAAGCTGGTGGCGACTGACGCCACGTCCGCCAGATCCTTATGCGCCAATGGCATGCCGTGCAGCACCGCAAGGTCGGCACCAGCGGCCCGGGACGAGTGGTAGCGCTCGTCTGCGGCGGCGGCCTCCTGTTCGGCTAGATCCGCGGTGACGGTGATGAAGGAGCCGAGTCCCGGATTAAGGTCATCGATCCGGCCGAGGTAGTGAAGAGTCAGCTCCCGGGCACTCAGGTCCCCGCGTGCAAGAGCGTCCCGCTGGGCGAGGGCGGTGAGCTGATGAAGTTCGGTCACGGAGCGCTTTCCAGCAACCGGGCCTCCAGGGGCTCCTCGACGGCGATGGCGTCGACGCTGTCTCCGGCCCCGGCGCGCACAATGTAGGCGTTCTTGCCGGGGGTCTCGGTGACCGCCTCGATGAGGGTGGTGTCGTGGTAGACCAAACCCACGCCGTCGTCGGTGCAGTGCGTTTCGCCGAGGGTGCCAGCAGCGACCATCCGGTGGATTAGCGGCCTGCGACCCTCATCGGAGTCGTAGTGCACGCCATTGCCGTAGGGGAGGAACCCCAGGCCGTTCGTCACTGGCTGCAGCTCGGGGCCAAAGGAATCAGTTGCGCCGCCACGGAACCAGCAGAGGGAACCGGCGGAGACCCCACCGAGAACCACTCCGGCCCGCCAGGCGCGGTGCAACAAGTGATCGAGCCCATGGACCCGCCAGACAGCCAGCAGGTTGGCGACCGAACCGCCGCCTACCCACACCACGTCCTGGGAGAGGAGGTGGTCCTGAAGCGGGTCGATATTGGGCATGGTGAACAGGTTCAGGCACGCGGCGTCAAAAGCGGCAATCCGCGCAGCCTCGATGAATCGCTGGTTCCACTCACGGGAATCGCCGCCGGCCGTACCCACATAGGTGACGCGGGGGCGGCGTCCGGTGACCAGTGCGAGCTCGACGGCGTGATGCATGAGGAGATTGAACTCCAGGTCCACTCTGAGCCCTCGACGGTAGCCGCCGGACGTGGCGAGGATGGTGGGTTGGTCAGCACTCATTGTTACCTCCCGGTTGGCTAGGGCATTGTGGGTGGGGCTCGCCTCCCACTATAGGCTTGGGCGAAATACGACCATTGGGAAGGGGCAAGTCATGAGCGAGTTTGAGAACGTGTCGATTGATTCGATTGGCGCGAACACCACGATCCTGGACGTCCGCGAGGACTACGAGTGGGCAGCCGGCCATATTGAGGGAGCGGTGCATATTCCCGTGGAACAGATTCCCGACAGGCTGGACGAGCTTGATCCCGACACCGACCTGCACGTGATCTGCCGAACCGGTGGACGCTCCCACCGGGTGGCCCAATGGCTGGTGGCCAACGGCTATTCGGCGGTCAATGTCACCGGAGGGATGGGCGCCTGGCTGGAAGCATCCCGGCCGATGGTCTCGGACACCGACCAGCCGCCGACCGTCCTCTAAGAGGAAACCGCCACGTGAAGGAAACCATGAGCACGTCCGTCCCAGAGGTGTCCTACACTTTCCTCGGCCCCGAGGGCACGTTCACCGAGGCAGCCCTGCTACAGGTTCCCGGGGCCGCTGCCGCCCGGCGAGTCCCTGCACCCACCGTGAACTCCGCGCTGGACCTGGTGCGGACTGGCGCGGTTGATGCCGCGATGGTGCCGATTGAGAACTCCGTGGAGGGCGGGGTCAGCGCCACCCTCGATGCCATCGCGCAGGGCGACCCGCTGAGGATCATCCGGGAAGTGCTGGTTCCCATCACCTTTGTCCTGGTCGCCAGGCCCGGGCTGCCCCTGGCCGAGGTGCGGACAATCTCCACCCACGGACACGCGTGGGCACAGTGCCAGGTGTGGATCACCCAACATATTCCGCAGGCTGAATATCTTCCCGGATCGTCCACTGCTGCAGCCGCGGTGGGCCTTCTGGAACCGGACTGCCCGTACGACGCCGCGATCTGCTCGCCCTTTGTCGCCGAACGGTTGGGACTGACGGTGCTTGGCAGCCACATCGGCGATGTGGCAGACGCGGTGACCCGCTTCATCCTGGTTAGTCGACCCACCCTCCTGCCGGCACCGACCGGTGCCGACAAGACCACCCTGGTGATCCCGCTGCCCGAGGACCATCCGGGCGCCCTGATGGAAATCCTCGATCAGTTCGCCGCGCGAGGAGTCAACCTCAGCAGGATCGAATCCAGGCCCACCGGCCAATTCCTCGGAGACTACTTCTTCAGCATCGACGCTGAAGGCCACATTTCCGATTCCCGGGTCGCCGATGCGCTAAAGGGCCTGCACCGAATCAGCCCCCAACTCCGGTTCCTGGGCTCCTACGCCAGGGCGGATCGGCGTGAGCACACGGTTGCCCGGCACACCTCGGACGAGGCGTTCCGGGCCGCGCGGATCTGGGTGGAGTCCCTCCTGAAGACGGAGTAGGGGAGCACCACCGGTCCGAACTGAAAATTCGCCGGGCCCTGGGTTACCCTGAGCTGGACATGGGCTTACACATTGGTACCTCCGGGTGGAGCTATGACCACTGGAATGACATTCTGTACCCGGCCGGCACTGCGGCGGGCAGGCGGCTCGGCTACTATGTGCAGCGCTTCGATACCGTCGAACTCAACGCCAGCTTCTACCGGTGGCCACGCGACACGACGTTCGCTGGATGGCGCCGGAGGCTCCCGGACGGATTTCTCCTCTCAGTAAAGGCGCCCCGAGGGCTCACGCACGGCAAGAAACTGTATGAGCCGGAGGTCTGGGTGCAGCGGATTATCACCTGCTGGCATGAACTCGGCGACAAACGTGCCGTCCTGCTCGTGCAGCTTCCGCCTGGCCTGGAGCGTGACGATCTGCGGCTCGGATACTTCCTTGGCCTGCTGCCGGACTGGATTCGGGTGGCCGTCGAGTTCCGCCACGCCAGTTGGGACCACCAGGAGGTGTACTCCCTGCTCGAACGCCACGGCGCCGCCTACTGCGTCATGAGTGGCGCTTTCTTGCCCTGCGTTCTCCGAGCCACTGCGCCCTTCGTGTATCTGCGGATGCACGGCCCAGACCACCATCACCTCTACGGCGGCTCCTACTCGGAGGCCGATCTGTCCTGGTGGGCGGACCGGATCCGCGAGTGGCAGTGGGCAGGCAAGGACGTGTACGTCTACTTCAACAACGACGGCGGCGGCAACGCGGTGCGGAACGCCGACACCCTGCGGGCAATCCTCGGTCAGGGGTAGCGGCCGACGAAGAACGGTGAGTGCCAGCACAGCAGGTGGGCAGTAGGCTGATCTTCTCGATCCGGAAAGGTCACCACCATGCCTCGACTCCGCCGCAGCGACTGTGAGAAGCCGGGAATCACCCGACGCCGTCACGGTAAGGGATTCAGCTACCGCACCATCGACGGGACACCGCTGCGGGATGCCGGGGAACTTCGGCGCATCAAGGACCTGGCCATTCCGCCGGCCTGGAAGGATGTCTGGATCGCGCCCTACCCCAATGGGCACATCCAGGCACTCGGTACTGACGCCGCGGGCCGCCGGCAGTACGTCTATCACACGGCCTGGCGGGCGAAGAAGGACCGCGAGAAGTTCGATCGTGCCCTCGAGTTCGGGGAAAAGCTGCCCGCCGCCCGCCGAGTGATCACTTCACACCTCCGCAGCGAGGGTCTGCCGAGGGAACGCGCCTTCGCTGCCGCCCTGCGGATTGTCGACTCGGGATCGCTGCGGATTGGCTCCGAACAGTACGCGGAGACCAACGGGTCCTTTGGGGTCACCACACTGCAGGTGGAGCACGTCCGCATCAAGGGCGCCATGGTCACCTTCGAGTTCCCCGGGAAGAGCGGCCAGCAGTGGGAATCCACGCTTGAAGACGCCGACCTGTCGGCGGCCATGCGGCCGATGCTGAAACGCGAGCAGGCCGACACTGCGCTTGCTTACCGCACGCCCGACGGCGAATGGCACCGCGTCGATGCCTCGCAGCTGAACGGGTTCCTCCGACAGGTCACCGGCGAAGGGTTCACCGCCAAGGACTTCCGGACCTGGCAGGCGACAGTGGTTGCGGCAATGGATCTCGCCCGGAGTGACCTGTTGGCTACCACCAAGACCGCCCGGCAGAAGGCCGTTGCGGCGACAATGCGCGCAGTGGCGGAGAAGCTTGGCAACACACCTGCGGTCGCCAAACGCTCCTATGTTGACCCCCGGCTCGTCGACCGGTTCATGGCCGGTGAGGTGATTGAGATCGCCAGCTATTCGGCGTCCGAAAAGGCTGTTCGCGGGCTGCTTAAAGCGTAGCGATCCTTCCCACTGGAAGCGGTTCATCAGTAGGCTTCACTCAAGGCGCCAGGGTTCGGCGCACACCGCAACGAGAGGCGCATCATGAGCGAGCAGGGCAATACAGGACACGACGTCACCCCGAACGACGGCGGCGGAGCAACCTCCGACGAAAACTACCGTGGAGACGCGGGAGACCAGGCCAACGACCTGAGGTTCTCCGAGGAGCAGCAGTTGATCAACAGCCAGGCAAAGGGCGAGTTCCCCGACTCGGACACCGAGAACCTCGAGCCTGTGCCCGGCGGCGGTTACACCGGTGCGCAGAAGCACGGGGCCACCGACAGCGGTTTCACCGGTGAGCAGGACCCCGCCAAAGAGGGCGAGTACACCGACATCGAAGAGGATCCGGCGGACGGAACCGGGGCTCAGGGCGAGTACACCGACGCCGACAGCGTCCCCTCGATCCAGGAGGGTGGCGAGCCCTCGGAAGAAAAGGGCTCCCGCTAACCCCTGACCTTGCGCATCACCGCCCTGGTGCGCTGACGGTCCAGTCCAGGATGCGACCGGACGATCAGCGCGCCAGGGTCGATGAGCACGTCCAGCGAAGTGACGGCGCCCGACAGGTCGCCGTCGAGCTGGGTCTGGGTCGGATCGGGAACCGTGACGGTTAACCGGCGGGCCTGGTAATAATTGATCACCGGAATGGCCTTCCGTGGCCGGAGAACAATCGTGGCACCCATCCAGATCCAGCCGAGAATGCTGCGTGGACTCATCACCACCACGTCCAGATAGCCATCATCAATGGTCGAATCTGGAATCAGTTCGATGCCTCCGGGGAGTCTCCCGCAGTTGGCGAACAGGACGCTGTGGACCGTCCTGGACTGCGCTGGCTGACCATCGAGGCTGATCAGCATCCGCTGCCGCCTCCCCGGTAGGCTCCGGAACCCCGCCTCGCTGTAGGCCAGCCAACCGAACTTTGCTTTCAGGTCGTCCTTGGTGGCCGCCACCACCACCGCGTCCAGCCCCACGCCTCCCATCACCAGAAAAACGTGGTCGGTATGCGTCCCGGTCCTGTCATTGCGCAGCGCGACCCGACCCATGTCGATCCGGCGGCTAGTGCCATGCAGGGCGTTGCGCACGCTCGCCCCGATATCAGAGACCGGGATCCCCAGGTTCCGCGCGAGCAGGTTCCCCGTCCCCAGCGGAACAATGCCGAGCACCGCGTCCTGGTGGGCCATGGCCCGGGCAACAGCTCGCACAGTCCCGTCACCGCCAGCCGCGATGACGACGTCGGCCCCGTCCCGTAACGCCAGGCTTGCCTGCCCGTATCCCGGATCCAGCACGGTCGTCTCAAGGACCATGGGCGGGGCCCACCCCGCGTCGGAACAGGCCGCTTCGACCAGCCGGCGGGCAGCACTGGCATTGAGTTTCCCGGGGTGCAACACCAGGGCCACCCGCTGCGGTCCGTTCGGTGCCGGTAGGGGAGGTGCAGCGGCAGGGGTGGGATGCTTCGGGGAATGCAGGCGGCGGACACCCAGCCAGCTCACTGCTGAAGCCGCCGCAGCCAGGGCCAGGGTCATCAGGAGGATCAGGCGGAGTTTCATGCTGCCCCTCAGCGTATCCCCCGGAGAAGTATCGCGGGCAAAAGCCGACCCGGCCCATTGATAGTCTTGGCGGGTGATCGATGTATATGAACTCCGCGACAATCCCGAGAAATTCCGCACCTCGCAGCGCGCCCGCCGCGCCGATGAAGCCCTGGTGGATGCGATCATCGCGGCCGACTCCCGCCGTCGCGAAGTGGTCACCCATGCCGAGTCCCTGCGGGCTGACCAGAACGCGTTCGGCAAACGGGTGGCCCAGGCCAAGGGTGAGCAGAAGCAGGCGTTGCTCGCCGAGGTGAAGGAGCTCGCCGCATCGGTGAAGGCGGCCGCAGCCCAGGCCGATTCGGCCAGGCAGGAACAGGACGCACTCCTCCGCAGCCTGCCCAACGCCATCCAGGACGGCGTCCCAGCCGGCGGCGAAGAGGACTTCGAGGTCCTCAAGACCGTCGGCACCCCCCGTGATTTTGACACGGAAGGATTCACCCCCAGGGATCACCTGGAGATCGGTGAGTTGATCGGTGCGATCGACATGGAGCGCGGAGCGAAAGTTTCCGGTTCCCGTTTCTACTTCCTCAAGGGTGTTGGAGCCCGGCTGGAACTCGCGCTGCTCAACATGGCCATGGATCAGGCGGTCACGGCCGGGTTCGTCCCGATGATCACCCCCACCCTGGTCAGGCCGGAGATCATGCAGGGGACCGGTTTCGACGTCGCCCACGACGCCGAGATCTACCGGTTGGCGGAGGACGACCTTTACCTCGTGGGTACCTCCGAGGTGGCAATGGCCGGCTACCACTCCGACGAGATCATCGATCTCTCCGACGGCCCGGTCCGCTATGCCGGCTGGTCCTCCTGCTACCGGCGTGAAGCCGGCTCACATGGCAAGGACACCCGCGGCATTATCAGGGTGCACCAGTTCAACAAGGTCGAGATGTTCGCGTACACCACCGAGGAGGAGTCCTACGCGGAGCACGCACGGATGCTCGCCTGGGAAGAGGAAATGCTCGCGAAGGTGGAGCTGCCCTACCGGGTCATCGACACGGCCGCGGGGGACCTCGGCATGTCAGCTGCCCGCAAGTTCGACTGCGAGGCGTGGGTCCCCACCCAGGGTGCCTACCGGGAGCTGACCTCCACCTCCAACTGCACCACCTTCCAGGCCCGCCGCCTGAACATCAGGGAACGGCTTCCGGAGGGCAACAAGGGCACCCGGGCGGTCGCCACACTCAATGGCACCCTTGCCACCACCCGCTGGATTGTCGCCATCCTCGAGCACCACCAGAATGCCGATGGGTCGGTGACCGTACCGGAGGCTCTGAGGCCCTACCTGGGCGGGCTCGAGGTCCTCCCGGTGCTCCGCGCATCCTGACCCCACCTACCTCGCTGCCCGGCGAATCTGGTTCACTTGAGTAATGAAGAATTTCAGTACTGCCGGCATCGAGGACCAGCAGCCCCAGCGGAAACTTGTCGCCCTGGACATTGACGGGACGCTCGTGGACCACGACGGCCACATGACCGACGAGGTGCGGGACGCCGCGCGGGCGGTGGTCCATGCCGGGCATGAGGTCATCATTGCCACGGGACGCTCACTGGGAGCAGCCTTGCCCATCATCGAGCAGCTCGGGATCGAGCGCGGCTACAGCGTGTGCTCCAATGGCGGGGTGACGCTGCGCGTCGACTCCGGGACTGCCGAGGGGTTTGAGATTCTTGACCGGGTCACCTTCGACCCCCGTCCCGCGCTCGTCGCCCTCCGTGAACGGCTACCGACCGCCAAATATGCGCTCGAGGACGACGACGGAAACTTCCTCGCCACCGAGCCGTTCCAGGACGCCAGCTTCGGCGCCGAAACCCGCACCGTCGATTTCGAGGACATGCTCGACGCCGCAGCCGTCCGGGTGGTGGTGTTCAGCACCGACAGCACCGCCGAGCAGTTCGGTGAGGCTGTCGAGGCCATCGGATTGCACGGCGTCACCTACTCGGTGGGGTGGACGGCCTGGCTCGACATTGCCGCGGCCGGTGTCACCAAGGCCAGTGCCCTCGAGCTGTTGCGCCGCAGGCTGGACATCGACCCGGCGCACACCGTGGCTATCGGCGACGGACGCAACGACATCGAAATGTTTATCTGGGCCGCGCGCTCAGTCGCGATGGGGCAGTCGCCCGACGAAGTGCTGGCAGCGGCCACCGAGGTGACGGCGAGCGTGTACGACGACGGCGCAGCGAAGGTACTCCGCAGCCTCCTCTAGCACCCACCGTGTTCATCCCAGGACGGGCGGACCAGTCAGCGCTCGGCAGCCAGCTCATACGGAAGGGACCCCGGCGGCAGCGCTGCCGGGCCGTAGGACAGATCGAGGAGCCTCGCGGCGGCGGGCCGGGTGGCCCACTCCTCCACCCAGTGCGACCGGACCACCGCCTTGCTGACGGCCTGCGTGGTGATGCCCAGTTCGGCGGCGATCAGCTTCTGCTGCCCCCGGGCACCGGGAGTCAACAGGTCAAGGACGTTCCACTCGGCGTCGGTCCGCGTGAACACAATCTGACCCAGCAGACGGAGCACTGCCTCTGCCTCCGCCGCAATGCTCGAGTCGGGGCCCTCGACGGCCAGCGGGATCCGCTCGCCGGTCTTCTGCGCCCTGGTCACCGCGCGCCGGGCGTAGACCAGCCCATACCCCTGCGCCTCAAGGATATTTTCCGGGAGCGGCGAGTGCAGCCCCCCGACGCCGATTCCCACATGCCACCGGCGGTAGCGCAGGGCTGTGAGGGCGACGTCAACCGCTGTCGTGGCGCTGTCCACCACGCCCTGCAGTTCATCACCGGTGGAGCGCTGGAAGGGCACCACCGTTTCGACGTTCCGCAGACCACGCAGCAGGTCGGCGACGAGGTCTCCGACCTCGCGGGAGTCCCGCTGATTGATGGTTAAAACGTAGAGCATGGCTTCAGTATGCCTGAAGCCATGCTCTAAAACGCTCTAATCAACCGGAAAAGGTTGTTTTGATGGGGCTAGCGGCCCTGTGGGGTGGCAGTTGCGTTCTCGACGTCGGCGTCGACGTCCCGGCCCTGAGGCTCGTCCTCTTCCCGCTGTTCCCCAAGATCCTGGAACCGCTTCAGCGAGGCTTCCACCTCGGCTTCGGCAGCAGCGCGGTCGGCCCAGTCGGCTGCCTCAACCCATTTGCCGGGCTCCAGGTCCTTGTACCGCTCGAAGAAGTGCTTGATCTCATCGAGCAGGAACGGCGACACATCCGAAAGATCCTTGATGTGGTCAAAGCGCGGGTCGGTGGGCACACACAGCACCTTGGCGTCACCGCCGCCGTCGTCGGTCATGTTGAACACGCCAATCGGGCGGGACTCGACCAGCACGCCGGGAATCAGGTCGAAATCCTGCAGCATCACCATTGCGTCCAGCGGATCGCCGTCCTCACCGAGGGTGTTCTCGAAGTAGCCGTAGTGGGTGGGGTACTGCATTGAGGTGAAGAGGACACGGTCCAGGCGCAACCTGTGCGTGTCGTGATCGATTTCGTACTTGACGCGTGATCCTTTGGGGATCTCGATGGTGACGTCGAGGTTCATGGCACACTCCTGTGGAATCCTTGGGGCAGCGCGCGGCGGGAGGCCCAGGGGCTGCCGCGTCGGTCTAGTCTTAAACATATAGGTTTGGGACGCATCCCGTGGGCTCGAACCAATTCTTTGCTCTCGCCGATTGGGGATTTTCATGGCGCGTAGCGCGCGCATGATCACTGCAGCGCTGCTGGTTGCCGTGTTCGCGGTCCTCGCCGTGCCACTGGGCTTCGCCGCCGTGCCCACGGTGGTGCGGGCGCTGGAAAAGCCCGAGCCCACACCCGCGCCCACCACTCCCGCAATCCAGCTGCCACCGGCCGAGCTGACTCCACCCGCCGTCGTCGGCACGCTGGAACCCACGGCACCGGCACCCGACCACGAACTTCTGGCCGCTGTGCTGGACGCCGAGCTTGTCCTCGACGGCCCCGGCGAGATTTCGGCCATCGTCATGGACGCCGACTCGGGAGAGAGCCTGTTCGAGCGCGGCTCCGACAAACCCCAACTGCCTGCATCAAACCAGAAGCTGCTCACCGCCGCTGCCACGATGAGTACACTCGACCCGGAGCATCGGCTCACCACCGCTGTGGTCGCCGGAGACCGGCCCAACGAGCTGGTGTTGGTGGCCGGTGGGGACGTCCTCCTCACCTCCCGGGCGTCGAACCCCGACGCGGTCGTCGGCCACGCGGGGTTGCAGACCCTCGCCGAGGAAACCGTCGCCACTCTTGACCCCGCCGACTCGCCCTTCACCATCACCGTCGACGACACCCTGTTCGTCGGCCCCACCCTCAACGCCGGCTGGCTCCCCGGTGACATCGCCGCCGGGGAGATCGCTCCGATCTACCCGTTGGCCATCAACTCCTCCTGGGTCGACGAGTCCGCATCCGGGGGCACGCGGTCCCCGGATGCGGCTCTCGCGGGGGCGACCGCCTTCCGCGACGCCCTTGCGCTCGCCGGTGGCGACGCCGGGCTGGAGTTCGCGGCGGAGGTGACCCGTTCCCAGACACCAGCGGAGGGAGGTGAGCAGCTGGCAGCCGTTGAGTCGGCAACTATCGCCGAACAGGTGGAGCACATGCTCCTGACCAGCGACAACTATCTCGCCGAGACCCTCGCCCGCCTGGCGGCACGGGCCAGCGGGCAGCCCGCATCCTTTGGCGGGGCCACCGAAACCATCGACCGGGTGCTGGGCGAGCTGGCGGTGCCCACCGAGTCACTGGTGGTCAGCGACGCCGCAGGTCTTTCACCACGCAACGAGGTCTCCCCAGCCCAGCTCGCCGCGGTCCTGCGGGCCTTGGCGGTCTCCGGTGATCCGGCCCTCACTGCCGTCCTGTCCGGGTTGCCGGTCGCCGGGCTGTCGGGCACCCTGCAGGAGAGGTATGAACCGGATGCACCGACGGCGGCCGGAGCAGGGCTGGTGCGCGCCAAGACAGGGACCTTGAACGCGGTGACCGCGCTCAGCGGGTACGTGGTGACCGCCGAAGGTCGCCTGCTGGTGTTCTCGTTCCTCGCCGGCGGACTGGAGGGGAACACCGGTGAGGCGCGTGCGGCAATTGACCGGGCGACAGCCGCCCTGGCAGGGTGCGGCTGCCGATAGCTGCCGCTTTCCTCACAGACTAGTGTGATCGAATGGTCCCCATGGAGAGCAACCTTTCATCCACCGTCCGACAGCCAGCCCCACAGCTGATCAACTGGGATCTCGCGGCATCCAGTGCAGCGAAGCTCACCCCCGCGGGACCGCAGGTAAGCGCCCGGGAAATCGAGGCAGTGGTCGCGGACCTGAGGGCAGCGGCAGACGCTTCAATCGGGTATGTACACCAGATCACCGGCCTTGACGCGGCCAAGGACCTGGGCGACTCCGACCTGCTGATCGTTGACAGGGCGTCGTGGGCCAAAGCCAACACCCAAAGCTTCCAGGCCCTGATGGCACCGGCACTGGACCACCTGGCACGCACCAGGAAGGACCAGCTCACTACTGCCAGCGCAGCGCTGGGTGGGACAGTCACGGGGGCCCAGTTCGGCGCCATCCTGGCGTTCCTCTCATCCAAGGTGCTCGGCCAGTACGATCCCTTCGGCCCCGCGAGGAACGGCACCGGCGGCCGCCTGATGCTGGTGGCCCCGAACATTCTTGCGATCGAGCGGGAGCTCAACGTTGACCCAGCCGACTTCCGCCTGTGGGTGTGCCTGCATGAGCAGACCCACAGGGTCCAGTTCGCCGCCGCGCCCTGGCTGAAAGACCACATGCTCGCGCATATTTCCGAGCTGACTGAGGGACTCCTCGACAAGGCGGATGGGCTCTCCGAGCGGTTGGCGAAGGCCGCGAAGGGGCTGACCGCCTCCGGTGGATCGGCCGATGCCAGCCCGGCGAAAACCGGTGAGCACGACAACGGAATACTCTCCCTGCTCCAGGACCCCCAGGACAAGGCGAGGATGTCCCACCTCACAGCCGTCATGAGCCTTCTTGAGGGGCATGCGAACGTGGTGATGGACGCCGTCGACGCCAGCATTGTCCCCAGCGTCAAGACCATCCGCCGCCGGTTCAATGCCCGGGGGAAGTCCCGCGGGCCGCTGGAAAAATTCCTGCGGCGGCTCCTGGGGCTCGATGCCAAAATGCGTCAATACAGCGACGGGGCAAGGTTTGTGCGCCGGGTCGTCGACCGGGTGGGGATGGAAGGGTTCAACAGTGTGTGGGCCAGCGCCGACCACCTTCCCACCGAGGAGGAAATCCACGCCCCCGACAAGTGGATTCAGCGGATGGGACTGCGCGGCAGTGATTAGGCGGCCCCGGCTCAGCCCGGTGGTGGCCAATGCGCGGAACCTGCTGAGGCGCGCGCTGGAGGCCAGCAACACACCCCCGGGATCGCTTGTGCTCGTGGCCTGCAGCGGCGGCCCCGACTCGTTGGCGCTCGCGTCGGTTGCCGCCCACCTTGCGAAATCCGGCGAATACCGGGTGGGCGCGGTGGTGGTGGACCACGGACTCCACCCGGAGAGCGCCGACGTTGCCGTTGAGGCCGCGCGGAAACTTACCAGTCTGGGACTCGACCCGGTCACCGTCCGCGCGGTCACGGTCGACCAGCGCGGGATGGGCCCTGAGGCTGCGGCCCGGACGGCCCGGTTTGAGGCGCTCGACACCGCCGCAGAAGAGGCCGGTGCCTTAGCGGTGCTCCTCGGCCACACGCTCGACGACCAGGCGGAACAGGTACTGCTGGGCCTGGCCCGCGGTTCGGGTACCCGATCCCTCGCCGGTATGCCTGCCCAGCGGGGCATCTACCTCCGGCCCTTCCTGGGGCTCCTGAGAGAAGAGACAGTCGAGATTTGCCGGTTCGAGGGGCTCGAACCCTGGCAGGATCCTTCCAATTCCGATCCGTTCTTCGCCCGCTCACGGGTCAGGACCGAGGTATTGCCCTATCTGGAAGACCAGTTGGGCCCCGGCGTGGCACGCGCGCTGTACCGGACGTCCCGGATCCTGGCTCAGGACGCCGACTACCTGGACCGGCTGAGCCTGGAAAGCTTCGAGCAGCTCCAGGTGAGGGACGGCGCCGACCTCCTCCTTCCCGAGGATGCACTGCGGTCCCTTCCCGCGTCCCTGCGGCAACGGATCCTGGCCCTCGCCGCAGTCCGGCTGGGCGGCGAACAGCCCAGTTTCGAGCGGATCCGAGCCGCGGAGACGCTGCTCGAGCGACGCGGCTCCGCCGGGCCGGTGCAGCTGGGTGGCTTTGTCAGCGTGCACCGCCAGGTGCGCGGGAAATCTGTTCCCCAAGGGGACCCAAGCTATGGCAGTCTTGTCTTTAGAAACAACCGCGCGCCCTCCTCAGTCGCAGGCGCCGCCCCATCCAAACCCTCAGGAGCAATTGGTGGATTCACAGGACGTCCAGGACGACCTTAAGCATGTTCTCTACACGAAAGAGGAAATCCAGCAGCGCGTTGCCGAGTTGGCGGCCCAGATCGACAAGGATTACGCCGGCCGTGACCTTCTGATTGTCGGCGTCCTGAAGGGCGCTGTCATGGTGATGGCGGACCTGGCGCGGGCGCTGCACTCCCACGTGACGATGGATTGGATGGCGGTGTCCTCCTACGGCTCGGGCACGCAATCCTCAGGGGTGGTCCGCATCCTCAAGGACCTCGAGACGGACCTCATGGGCAAGCACGTGCTGATCGTCGAAGACATCATCGACTCCGGTCTGACCCTGTCCTGGTTGAAATCCAACCTTCAGTCGCGGGGCCCGGCCTCAGTGGAAATCTGCACGCTGCTGCGGAAACCCGAGGCCGCGAAGGTCAGCATTGACGTGAAGTATGTTGGCTACAACATTCCTAACGAGTTCGTGGTCGGGTACGGCCTGGACTTCGCCGAAAAGTACCGCAACCTTGACTTCATCGGCACCCTCGCCCCGCACGTCTACGAGTAAGCCCACCCGCTGGACGGTTCGGCTACCGGCCAATCTGTCCGCCCATAGGGAACTTATGGGTGATTTGGTGCGTGGTTGAGTGCAGACAGTGTAAAGCTTTGTCTAGCTTTTGTTGCGCCGTTCGCGCGACACCGCAGTGACTGAGCACCGCAGTATTCGAGCACCGCAGGAATTGCTTGTTAGCAGGAGGGACAGGGTCTGCAGCCCTGAGACGAATGAAATTTAAGAACCTTTTCAAGGGGCCCATCTTTTGGATCGTGCTCGCCGTCGCGGCGTTGCTGATCATTTTGCCCAACCTGTTCAGCACCAGCAGCTCACGGGTGGATACCAATGTGGGCCTCGACCTCCTGAATGACAACCAGGTGGAACAGGCGAAGATTTACGACGGCGACCAGCGGGTCGACCTCACCCTGCGTGAGGACTACGAAGACATGGGCCGGAGCGTCCAGTTCTTTTTCAGCACCGCCCGGGCCGAAGACGTGGTGGCAGCAATCAACACCTCCGACGTCGACGGCTTCACCGACCAGCCTGCCGAAAGCAACTGGTTCACCGGTTTCCTCGGCCTGATGCTGCCGCTGCTGATCATCGGTGCCATTTTCTGGTTCCTGCTTTCCCGTATGCAGGGTGGCGGGTCAAAGGTGATGCAGTTCGGCAAGTCCAAGGCGAAACTCGTGTCCAAGGACATGCCCCAGGTCACCTTCAACGATGTTGCCGGTGCCGACGAGGCGGTCGAGGAACTGCACGAGATCAAGGAGTTCCTGCAGGAACCCGCGAAGTTCCAGGCTCTCGGCGCCAAGATCCCGAAGGGCGTCCTCCTGTACGGCCCACCAGGGACCGGCAAGACCCTCCTGGCCCGGGCCGTGGCTGGCGAGGCAGGGGTGCCGTTCTACTCCATCTCCGGCTCCGACTTCGTCGAAATGTTCGTTGGCGTGGGCGCTTCCCGTGTCCGTGACCTGTTTGAACAGGCCAAGGCCAACTCCCCGGCGATCATCTTTGTCGACGAAATCGACGCCGTCGGCCGCCATCGTGGCGCAGGCGTCGGTGGCGGCAACGATGAGCGTGAACAGACACTGAACCAGCTCCTCGTCGAAATGGACGGTTTCGATGCCACCTCCAATGTGATCCTGATTGCCGCCACCAACCGGCCCGACGTCCTGGACCCGGCGCTGCTGCGCCCCGGCAGATTCGACCGGCAGATCGGCGTCGAGGCACCGGACATGCTGGGCCGCGAGCACATTTTGACGGTGCACTCCAAGGGCAAGCCGATGGCGCCCGGAGTGGACCTGAGGTCCGTCGCCAAGAAGACCCCCGGGTTCACGGGCGCCGACCTGGCGAATGTTCTCAACGAGGCTGCCCTGCTGACCGCACGCTCCAACGCGCAGCTGATTGACGATCGAGCCCTCGATGAGTCGATTGACCGGGTGATCGCGGGTCCGCAGAAGCGCAGCCGGGTGATGAAGGAACTCGAACGCAAGATCACCGCCTATCACGAGGGCGGGCACGCACTGGTAGCCGCAGCCCTGCGCAACACGTCGCCGGTCACCAAGGTGACCATCCTGCCGCGTGGACGGGCACTGGGCTACACCATGGTGCTGCCCAGCGACGACAAGTACTCAATCACCCGCAACGAACTGCTGGACCAGTTGGCGTACGCAATGGGTGGGCGGGTTGCCGAGGAGATCGTGTTCCACGACCCGTCGACCGGTGCGTCCAATGACATTGAGAAGGCAACCGCCACCGCCCGGAAGATGGTGACCGAGTACGGAATGAGCGAGCGGATCGGCTCGGTGAAGTTGGGCCAGGGCAGCGGGGAGCCCTTCCTCGGCAGGGACATGGGCCACGAACGGAACTACTCGGACCATATCGCCTACATCGTCGACGAGGAGATCCGCCGCCTGATCGACAACGCCCACGACGAGGCGTACGAGATCCTGACCGAGAACCGGGACGTGCTGGACCGGGTCGCGCTGGAACTGCTGGAGCGGGAAACCCTCAACCAGGCCGAGATCGCCGAGGTCTTCACCGAGATCCGCAAACGCGATATCCGCGACGTCTGGCTGTCCAAGGATTCCCGCCCGGTGCATGCCCTGCCGCCCGTGGTGTCGAAGAAGGAGCGCCAGGAAGCCAGCGAAGCCGGGGAACCAGCCCCGGAGACTGTGGCACCGCAGGATCAGATAGCCGACGCCCAGCTTGTTGGCGACTTTGATGTCCACGGATCAGAGTTGCCTTCCCCCGAGACCGGTGACGCGTCGACCGGTGGGACGGGCGCCGGCGGACCCCGCCCCTAACGGGCGGACCGGGGGCAACGCGTAGGATTACTTCAGTGACAGATTTTGACGATGAAGTATTCTCCGCGGCCCTCGTAGCGGCTGGGTCGCCGGTGGACCAACCGAGAATCGAGCGCGCAGTGCGCGAGATCCTTGCCGCCATCGGTGAAGACCCTGACCGCGACGGCCTGGTGGAAACCCCGAAACGGGTGGCGAAAGCCTATGCGGAGTTCTTCGCCGGGCTGCATCAGGACCCGGCGGAGATCCTTTCCACCACCTTCGAGATCGACCATGAAGAGCTGGTCCTGGTGAAGGACATCCCGTTCTACTCGACCTGCGAACACCACCTCGTTCCGTTCCACGGTTCAGCCCACATCGGGTACATCCCCTCGGCTGAGGGTAGGGTCACCGGGCTGAGCAAGCTCGCCCGGCTGGTGGAGGTGTTTGCCCGGCGCCCCCAGGTGCAGGAGCGGCTCACCACCCAGATCGTCGAGGCACTCATGACGCACCTGCAACCGAAGGGTGCGATTGTGGTGGTGGAATGCGAACACATGTGTATGTCCATGCGCGGCGTGCGTAAACCTGGCGCCAAGACCGTCACGTCGGCGGTCCGCGGCCAGGTGCGGGACCCCGCCACCCGCGCTGAAGCCATGAGCCTGATACTCGGAAGATAGGACCACATACCGATGGATTCACTTGCAGCGGCGCCGGGAACCGGGCCCGCCACCTCCCCCCTTCCCGTCCTGCGGGTCTCGAAGGTAGCGAAAACCTTCAAAGACCTTCCGTCCGGCCGTTCCCTGGTCATGGGGGTCCTGAATGTCACCCCCGACTCCTTCAGCGACGGCGGCCGTTTCGCCAGCACCGACGATGCCATCTCCGAGGGCCTCCGGATGCACTACGCGGGCGCAGACATCATTGACGTGGGCGGCGAATCGACCCGACCCAACGCGGATCAGACGAGCCCCGACGAGGAACAGCAGCGCATCCTGCCGGTGGTCGCTGCACTGGTGAAGGCGGGAGCACTCATCAGCGTGGACACCATGCACGCCTCGACCGCAGCCAGGGCGCTGGACGCCGGGGCCGCCCTGGTCAATGACGTGTCCGGCCTGGACTACGACCCGGCCATGCCCACCCTGATCGCCGAACGCAACGTCCCGTACGTGCTGCTGCACCGTCGAGGCACCGCAGCGACCATGGGTTCACTCGCCCAGTACGGGGAGGTAGTGGACGAGGTTATCGCCGAACTGATGACGGTCCGGGATGCTTTTGTCGAGGCCGGAGTGGATCCCGGGATGATCATCCTCGACCCCGGTCTGGGTTTTGCGAAGAACGAGGAGCACAACTGGGCGATTCTGCGCGCCGTGGACCGGTTCACGGCGCTGGGCCACCGGGTCCTGATCGGGGCGTCTCGCAAACGCTTCCTCGGCACGCTGCTCACCTCGGCTGGAAAGGCCGCAGCACCCCAGGAACGCGATTCGGCGACCGTTGCCGTCTCCGCTCTCGCGGCAGCCGCGGGCGCGTGGGGGGTCCGGGTGCACGACGTCGGCCCCAACCTGGATGCCGTCAAGGTTTCCGCCGCGTGGACCGACTAGGCCGGGCCAATGACAACCGTCCAGCAGGACACCATCACGATCACCGGCATCACTGCGGTCGGTTTCCACGGCGTATTCGATTCCGAGCGCCGGGACGGCCAGCCGTTCGTCGTCGACGTCGTCCTGCACCTGGACCTCCGCGCAGCCGGAACCACCGACAATCTGGAAGCGACCGCCCACTACGGCGACGTGGCCGAGCAGGTGGTTGCAGCGGTCACCGGTGAACCGTTGAACCTCATCGAAGCGCTGGCCGATCGAATCGCGGCCGGCCTGCTCGCCGGGTTCCCGGCAGAATCGGTCCAGGTGACCGTGCACAAGCCAAAGGCCCCCATCCCGGTGCCCTTTGGGGACGTCTCCGTCTCCATTGTGCGCACCCGGATCGGTCAGGGATCGTTGTGACCGACAGGGTGCGGTCAGTGCTGGCGCTGGGGAGCAACCTCGGCGACAGCCATGGCACCCTGTCCCTCGCCGTCGCGGACCTCGTGGACAACCCGCGGGTCCGGCTGCGCGAAGTCTCACCGGTGGTACGGTCCACCGCTGTTGGCGGCCCGGAACAGCCCGACTACCTCAACATGGTGATCGAGGTCGAAACCGACCTCAGCCCCTACGAGTTTCTTGCCCACTGCCAGGCCGTCGAGAATTTACACCGCCGGACCCGGGACGTCCGGTGGGGCCCACGTACGCTCGACGTGGACATCATCACCTTCGGCGACTACACGTCCGACGACGAACTCCTCACCCTCCCTCACCCCAGGGCAGCCGAGCGTGCCTTCGTCCTGCAGCCGTGGGCGTGGATGGACTCCACGGCGCGGCTCGGCGGACGGCTGGTGACCGAACTGGTCGGCGGTACCGCCGACCACGCGGAAATCCGGCCCTACGAGGGGGCCGATACGCCGTGGGCACTGTAAAGTTCAGCTGGCTGGCCGGCTTCGGTGTGGTCGCAGCGATCGCCGGCTGGGTGGTGAACTGGTGGGCCAACCGCAACGGTTTCCCGCCGCCGACCCTCCACCTGAGCTCACTGCTGACGGTCGCGGCCATCCTGACCATCACGCTGATCTTTGGCTTCCGGGTGCTGCGCTGGCGCAACGGCCGACGCGACCGTGTGCTCAACCCGATCCTCGCCGCCCGCACAGTCGTCCTGGCGCAGGCCACCGCCTACGCGGGCGCGCTGAACACGGGGTGGCACCTGGGCATCCTGGTGGACCAGCTCTCACTGGTAGCGGTGCGCGGTGTCACCGGGTCGCTGTGGGGGACCCTCGTGCTGGCTGGTAGCGGTATCGTGATGATCGTCGTCGGTCTGGTGGTGCAGGGATTCTGCCGGCTCCCGCCCGACGACGAAGCGGACGGTCTCGACCGCAACGGTAGGCGGAATGACGAGGGGGAGTATGCGTAAGGAACCAATTGACCCGGATGGGCTGGAGTGGAAGCGGGTATCGCCGAAGTATCTGACGGTCCGGCTGCTCGGCTGGGTGGTTGGCACGGTCATCAACCTCGCGATCTTCAGCATTCCCCTGATCCTGGTCCTCACCGACGTCTGGTGGGGTTTCCCGCCGCTGTGGGTTGCCTGGGCCCTGCCGATCATCACCCTGGTGGTCTCTGTGTGGCGCGGAGTCCTCATTCCCCGCCAGGTCGCCGCGATCGGCTACGCGGAACGCAATGAGGATCTTTTGATCCGCACCGGTGTCTTCTACCAGCGCACCATGGTGGTGCCGTACGGCCGGATGCAGTACGTCGACGTTGCCGTAGGTCCGATCGACCGGGCCTTCGGTCTGTGCAGCCTGAAGCTGCACACCGCCTCCCCGGGCACCAACGCCTCCATTCCGGGGCTGCCAGGCGACGAGGGCGCCCGCCTCCGGGAGCAACTGTCTGCCCGCGGTGAGGCGAAGCTGGCCGGACTGTGACCACCCACGATCAGGCGCCACCGGACGGCCCCGCCGCCCCGGATCCGACCCTCCTGGCAACGTCAGAGGACCAGTGGAGCCGCGTTCACGTCATTTCCCCGCTGGTACGCGGGTGGATTGCCCTGCTGGCCATCGCCTTCTTCGCCGGGCGGGACCTCTTTGAAGGCGCCCTGGTGGGCGAAGAGTCGCCGGGCCTGTCCGACGGCGGCGTCCGGCTGCCCTGGACAATTGCCATTATCGCCGGCGTGGTGGTGTTGGTGGCGGTGGGCTTCATGCTGTCCTGGTATTTCACGCGGTACCAGGTAACCGAACATCATGTGAGGGTTAATTCGGGCGTGGTGTTCCGCCAGAACCGGCAGGCGAGGCTGGACCGGGTACAGGCGATCGACGTCGTCCAGCCGTTCCTCGCGAGGGTGTTCGGACTCGCGGAACTGAAGTTCGAAGTGGCCGACGCCGGGGAGTCCGCGGTCAAGCTGGCCTTCCTGAAACTCAGTGACGCCCAACGTCTTCGTGCAACCATCCTCGCCCGTGCCGCGGGGGTCAGTATCGACCCCGAGCATCCGGAGGACATCCAGGAGGCGCCGGAGCGGGAAGTACTGGCGCTGAAGCCGGGCCGGGTGATCGCCTCAACCCTGCTTTCCGGGACAACCATTTTTCTCATCTTCGGGGTGGCGGCGGTGGTGGTGTTCGCCGTGACCCTCGATGCGGCGGCCCCGCTCGCGGTCATCATCCCGCTGGGCCTTGGTGTAGCGGGTGGCTACTGGAGCAGCATCAAGAACGGGTTCAACTTCCGGGCTGCCATCTCCCCAGACGGTATCCGGGTCCGATACGGCCTGCTCGATACCCGGACCCAGACCGTCCCACCCGGCCGGATCCAGGCCGTGGGAATCAGCCAGTCACCACTGTGGCGTGCCAAGGGCTGGTACCGGATGACCGTGAACGTGGCGGGGTACGGGATTGCCGCCACCGGTGACGCCCAGGCGCGGGCCACGCTGCTGCCGGTCGGAACCCGCCAGGACGTCCTGCAGCTCCTTGCCCTGGTGCTCCCGAATCCTGGTATCGACGAGCCGGTCGAGGTTTTCACCGCCGGGATGGAGGGCAGGGACAGCCTCGCCGGATTCCTGACCACCCCGCGGCGGGCACGCTGGATCGGACCATTTGAATGGCGGCGTAACGGATTTGCCGTCACCGATACAGCGCTCCTGATCCGCTCCGGGTTTTTCTGGCGGAAGCTCGCTGTGGTGCCGCATGAGCGTACCCAGTCCCTGGCCCTGCAACAGGGTCCGGTGTACCGGCGTTTTGGGGTCGCCGACCTTCTGCTCCACACCACTCCTGGACCGGTCAGCCCACGAATCCAGCAGGTTGATGAGGAGACCGCCTGGCGGCTCTTCCACGAACAGGGCATCCGGGCCGCCGAGGCGCGCCGTCGGAGTGTGCCCGAGCAATGGATGAGACCCGTGGAGGTGGCCGAGGCGACGCTCATGCCACGCGCGCCGTCGTACACGGACCCCGACCCCGGGGAAGCCTCCGCTCCTCATCCGGTGGAAGCTCACGATCCTCACCCGGTAGAAGAGCGGCCCGCTCCGGCGGAACGCAGTGGAGACACCCCTGATGGCCAACGCTAGCGGGAGCCGACGTCCAGGCAGGCTCGGGGTCGGGATCATCGGCGCCGGGAAGGTGGGGGCGGTCCTTGGGGCCGCGCTGCGCGCTGCCGAACACGCCGTGATAGGCGTCTCGGCTGTCTCCGAGGCAAGCCTCGAACGCGCAGAGATGTTGCTGCCCGGCGTACCCGTGCTGACCATCCCCGAAATCATCGAACGGTCCGAGCTGGTACTCATCGCTGTCCCGGACGATGCCCTGCCCGACCTGGTGGACGGCCTCGCCAAGCTGGGGGCCTGGCAGCCCGGGCAGCTCGTCGCCCACACCTCCGGCCGGTTCGGTATCTCGGTACTTGAGCCGGCCCGTGGAATGGGTGCCATTCCGCTCGCTCTGCATCCCGCCATGACCTTCACCGGTATGAGCCTCGACCTGGCCCGGCTGCCCGATTGCAGTTTCGGAATTTCGGCACCGTCAGCGGTGCTCCCCGTTGCGCAGGCGCTCGTGGTGGAGATGGGCGCCGAACCGGTGGTGATCGACGAGGCCCACCGGCCGCTCTATCACGCGGCGCTGGCGCACGCCTCGAACCACCTGGTGACGATCACCGCCCAGTCAACGCAGCTCCTCACGGACATCGGGGTCGAGCAGCCGCACCGGATGCTCGGTCCGCTGATGAGGGCGTCGCTGGAAAATGCGCTGTCTGCGGGAGAGGGTGCCCTCACCGGGCCGGTCGCCCGGGGGGACACCGGAACAGTTGAAGCCCACCTCTCAGCGCTTGAAGACCACACGGCGGCGGACATTCGGGCCGCCTACCGTTCACTGGCTATTGCCACGGCGCAGCGCGCGGTGGACCGCGGGCTGCTCAGCGAGGCACAGGGGAGCGCCATCACCCGGGTGCTCGCTCAGTCCCAGGAGGAAACTGATGAGTGAAACCGTGATGCCTCGCGTGGTGAAGACCTCGGCTGACCTGAGGTTGGCCACCTCCGAACTGCTCGGCGGGCACCCGGCGACCAACCATGCCGATCAACAGCGAAGCCTCGGGTTCGTTCCCACGATGGGCGCCCTGCACGAGGGCCATGCGGCGCTGGCGCGGGCTGCCCGGCGGGACAACGAGGTGGTCGTCGCTTCAATCTTCGTGAACCCGCTGCAGTTTGGTGAGCCGTCAGACCTTCAGCGCTACCCGCGGCAGCTGGAAAAGGACCTTGAACTACTGGCTGGCTGCGGGGTCGATCTGGTGTTCGCTCCCTCGGAGGAGGAGATGTACCCGGCCGGCCCACCACTCGTCACGGTGAACTCCGGCGAGCTGGGGCAAAAGTTTGAGGGCGCAGCCCGACCGGGACACTTCGATGGAATGCTCACCGTGGTGGCGAAGTTGCTGCACCGGGTAGCTCCAGGAGTGGAAGCAGCCTATCGGTGCTACTTCGGCCAGAAGGACGCGCAACAGCTGGCACTGATCCGTCGGATGGTCAACGACCTGGATTACCCCGCCGAGATCATCGCGGTTCCCACTGTCAGGACCCCCGCTGGATTGGCCCTCTCCAGTCGGAACCGGTTCCTTGAGGCGGACGAGGAGAACGCCGCCCTGGTGCTGTCCCGTGCCCTCCGCCTGCTTGTCGACCGGGCCCGGCGCCACGAGCCGTTGGATATCGACTCAGCCGTGGCGTTGGTCACTGGCCAGCCAGAAGTCAGCCTGGATTATTTCGAGGTCGTCGACCCGTCGACCCTTGAGCCGTTGGCATTCAACTGCAAGGATAAGCCCTTTACCGGGGAGGCACTTGCCCTTGTTGCGGCCAGGGTGGGTTCGGTCCGGCTGATCGACAACGCTCCCCTGGGGCAGTAGGCCCGGCCGTCAGGCGCCCACCAAATGCGTGCGGCGGAGCCTAGCCGGTACCCTTATATATCGTGACCACAGATAATTCCAGCACCGCAGTAGACTCCGTCGTGAATGATGGCGTGGGCAACGCCGACGAGACCACCGAACAAATGCGCATCCGCATTCAGAAGCGCGAGCGGCTGATTGACCGTGGCGACGAAGCGTATCCGGTCAAGCCGGAGCGGACGCACTCCCTTGCACAGCTGCGGGCCGATTTCGGTCACCTCGAGGCAGAGGAGACCGCCGGTGAGGTTGTCTCGGTGGTAGGACGGGTCGTGTTCGTTCGCAACACCGGAAAGCTCTGCTTTGCCACCCTCCAGGAGGGAGACGGCTCCCGTCTGCAGGCCATGCTCAGTCTTGCCGAAATCGGGGAACAGTCCCTCGCCGACTGGAAAGCTCTGGTGGACCTCGGCGACCACGTCGCGGTTCATGGCGAAGTGATCAGTTCCAAGCGTGGGGAACTATCCGTCATGGCCGACGGGTGGTCGATGGCGTCGAAAGCACTCCGCCCGCTACCGACCCTGCATGCCGGTGTCAACGAAGAGACCCGGGTCAGGCAGCGCTATGTCGACCTGATGGTGCGTGCTGAAGCCCGCGAAATGGTGCGCACACGCGCAGCGATCGTGCGTTCAATCAGGGAAACATTGCACTCACTTGAATATGTTGAAGTGGAAACACCAATACTTCAGCTGGTCCATGGCGGCGCTGCTGCACGACCGTTTGATACCCATCTGAACGCCTTTGACCAGAAAATGACGCTCCGCATTGCGCTTGAGCTGTACTTGAAGCGGGCTGTCGTAGGCGGAATAGATAGGGTCTATGAGATCGGCCGTATTTTCCGGAATGAGGGTGTCGACTCCACCCACAGCCCGGAATTCACCATGCTGGAGTGCTACGAGGCGTACACCGATCAGTTCGGAATGGCGGAGCGGATGAAGGAAATCATTCTGAATTGCGCCGACCTCCTTGGCTCCCGGACCATTGAAACCGAGGCCGGCATCATTGACCTCGACGGCGAGTGGCGGTGGCTAGGGGTGTACCCGGGTCTTTCGGAGGTAGTGGGGCAGGAAATCACGCCGGACACCACTAAGGATGAGTTGCGGGCTATTGCCGAAAAGCATGAGGTGCAGGTTGCGCCGGAATGGGGCAGCGAGAAACTTGTTCTTGAATTGTTTTCGGAATTGGTTGAACCGACCCTGATCCAGCCGACCTTCGTCTATGACTACCCGCCCTCCGCGCAGCCCCTCGCCCGGCCACACCGTGAGGATCCCCAACTCATTGAGGCGTGGGACCTCATCATTGGTGGCATGGAACGCGGGACCGCATTCTCCGAGCTGATCGACCCGGTCATCCAGCGCGAGCGGTTGGTTGAACAATCACGCCAGGCAGCAGCCGGTGACGATGAGGCGATGCAACTGGACGAAGACTTCCTGCGGGCGTTGGAGTACGGGGCTCCGCCCATGGGCGGAATCGGCCTGGGCATTGACCGGCTGGTGATGCTCTTCACCAATGCGGGTATTCGGGAGACCATCCTCTTTCCCATTCTGAAACCGGTTGGAGATAGTCATGCTTGAGTATGTTGCGGTATTGCTCCCGTCGATTGCAGTAGGAGTGATTTTTTTCTTTGTCATGCGTTCAATTTTCAACGCAGATCGCACCGAACGTGAGGCAATGGCCAAGGCTGATGAACAGCATGAGCAGCCGGACTCTGAAGCAAACGCCGCACCCGCTGATGAGGATCGGCCCGAGCCGTCACGGTGATCGCGGTTCTGCCGGTATTCCGACAAAAGTTTGTAAACGTCTTCTTTGTCCTGTGCTTTGACGATTAGTGTGCGACAGGCACATAATTAGGTGGACATAACAATTCACCAAAAAACGCAGGAGCAAACTGTGGCACAAAAAGTAAAGATCCTCCTGATCGATGACCTCGACGGTGGAGAAGCGGATGAAACTGTACGTTTTGGACTTGATGGTGTGCAGTATGAAATTGATCTTTCAAAATCACACGCGAAAGAACTTCGCGGCGCATTGAGCAATTACGTCTCCGGCGCCCGTCGAAGCAGCCAGGTCAAGGCGAGGGTAGCTACGCCAGGCCGGAACCAGGAGGCAGCCCAGGTTCGTGAGTGGGCGCGGGCGAATGGTTACAACGTCTCGGCCCGAGGCCGTGTCAACAGCGAAATCGTCGAAGCGTACCGCGCCGCGCAACGCTAAAGAGTCACCGGGCTGCGTCCCTGAGGGGCGCAGCCTCAGGTGGGTGTGATATCTCGCCTGTGGCGAACACGCTCCAAAAGCCAGTGCAGGACACGTAGCATCGAATTACGCGTTAGCTAGGAGTGTGCCCCATGTTTGAGAGATTTACCGACCGCGCCCGTCGTGTTGTTGTGCTGGCCCAAGAAGAGGCCCGCATGCTCAACCACAATTACATCGGCACCGAGCACATCCTGCTCGGTCTCATCCATGAGGGAGAAGGCGTCGCCGCGAAGGCGCTGGAGTCCCTCAGCATCTCCCTTGGCGCCGTCCGCGAACAGGTCCAGGAGATCATCGGCCAGGGGCAGCAGGCCCCTTCAGGCCACATCCCGTTCACCCCACGGGCGAAGAAAGTCCTCGAGCTTTCCTTGCGTGAAGCCCTGCAGCTCGGCCACAACTACATTGGCACCGAGCACATCCTGCTCGGCCTCATCCGCGAGGGTGAGGGTGTTGCGGCCCAGGTGCTCGTCAAGCTTGGCGCGGACCTGAACCGTGTCCGTCAGCAGGTCATCCAGCTGCTCTCCGGTTACCAGGGCAAGGAGCCGGCTTCGGTCGGCGGCCAGCAGCAGGAAGGAACGCCGGCAGGATCGGTTGTGCTTGACCAGTTCGGCCGTAACCTCACCCAGGCAGCCCGCGAGGGCAAACTCGACCCGGTCATTGGACGCGCCCTGGAAATGGAGCGCGTGATGCAGGTGCTGTCGCGCCGCACCAAGAACAATCCCGTCCTCATCGGTGAGCCAGGTGTCGGCAAGACAGCTGTGGTTGAGGGACTCGCCCAGGCAATTGTCCGCGGAGACGTCCCCGAGACCATCAAGGACAAGCAGCTCTACACCCTTGACCTCGGTTCACTCGTCGCCGGCTCCCGGTACCGCGGTGACTTCGAGGAGCGTCTGAAGAAAGTACTCAAGGAGATCCGCACCCGCGGTGACATCATCCTGTTCATCGACGAGATCCACACCCTCGTCGGGGCAGGGGCCGCCGAGGGAGCCATCGACGCCGCGTCGATCCTGAAGCCCATGCTCGCCCGTGGGGAACTGCAGACCATCGGTGCCACCACCCTCGACGAGTACCGCAAGCACATCGAGAAGGATGCCGCCCTGGAACGTCGGTTTCAGCCCATCCAGGTGCAGGAACCCTCCGTCGCGCACACCATCGAGATCCTCAAGGGCCTGCGGGACCGCTACGAGGCACACCACCGCGTATCGATCACCGACGAGGCGCTGACCTCGGCCGCAACCCTGGCTGAACGCTACATCTCTGACCGGTTCCTGCCGGACAAGGCTATCGACCTGATCGACGAGGCCGGGGCACGCCTGCGCATCCGTCGGATGACCGCGCCCCCGGAGCTGAAGGAAATCGACGATCGGATCGCCGACGTGAAGCGCGAGAAGGAGTCGGCGATCGATGCGCAGGACTTCGAAGGAGCCGCTTCGCTGCGCGACAAGGAGCAGAAACTCCACGATGAGCGGATGGAGAAGGAGCGCCGGTGGAAGTCCGGTGGCCTCGACGACATTGCCGAGGTGGATGAGGAACTCATCGCCGAAGTACTTGCCAACTCCACCGGCATCCCCGTCTTCAAGCTCACGGAAGAGGAATCTTCACGACTGCTCAAGATGGAGGACGAGCTGCACAAGCGGGTCGTCGGCCAGAATGACGCGATTAAGGCCATCTCGCAGGCAATCCGCCGGACGCGGGCAGGCCTGAAGGATCCGAAGCGCCCCGGCGGCTCGTTCATCTTCGCGGGCCCCACCGGCGTCGGCAAGACCGAACTTGCCAAGGCGCTTGCTGAATTCCTGTTCGGCGACGAAGACGCACTGATCACCCTGGATATGTCCGAGTACTCGGAAAAGCACACGGTGTCACGCCTCTTCGGTGCCCCTCCCGGATATGTCGGCTATGAAGAAGGTGGACAGCTCACCGAGAAGGTGCGGCGTCGTCCATTCTCAGTGGTGCTGTTCGATGAGGTAGAGAAGGCCCACGCCGATCTATTCAACTCGCTGCTCCAGATTCTTGAGGATGGCAGGTTGACTGATAGCCAGGGCCGGGTGGTGGACTTCAAGAACACCGTCATCATCATGACCACCAACCTGGGTACCCGGGACATCTCCAAGGGCGTCATGACCGGTTTCCAGTCCGGCACCGACACCACCACCACCTACAACCGGATGAAGGCGAAGGTGACGGAGGAGCTCAAGCAGCACTTCCGCCCAGAGTTCCTCAACCGTGTTGACGACACGGTGGTGTTCCCGCAGCTGACCCAGGACGAGATCGTCGAGATCGTCGACCTGTTCCTGGAACGGCTGGGGAAGCGGATGGCGGACAAGGGTATGAGCATCGAGCTCACACCCGCCGCGAAGGTGCTCCTGGCCACCCGGGGGTACGACCCATCGATGGGTGCTCGGCCGCTACGCCGCACCATCCAGCGCGAGATCGAGGACCAGCTTTCCGAAAAGATCCTCTTCGGGGAACTGAAGTCCGGAGAACTGGTTTCGGTTGACATTGAGGGTGAGGGAGATGAAGCACGCTTCACCTTCGTCGGCCACGGTGCTCCGAAGGAACTCGAGGACGCACCGGCAGCGATTGAGGCCACGGTCCCCGAGTAGGCTCGGGCCCACACGCGAAACGCGATGAAAGCCCCTGGCCGGCACGAGAGTGCCGGCCAGGGGCTTTTTCGTTGCCAGGAACACCCGCACCCATCCAGACTTGTGTGCCTGAAGCAACCTATTACTCTCTCAGAGAATTTCCTGTGAACCACACCACAAGCGGTGGTACAGATAGGTCCATGACTTCCGAATCGGCTCCGAACACCACCGCTTTGCCCGAGACCCCCTTCCACGATCTGGATCACTTCATCGCGATCCCCCGGCTGGGAGGATTGGCTATCAGTCCCGACGGCTCCCGGCTGGTGACGACCGTCGCGACGCTGAACCACAAGAAGACCGAGTACAAGACGGCGCTGTGGGAGCTCGACCCGACCAGTGAAAAGCCCGCCCGGCGCCTGACCCGCAGCAGCAAAGGCGAGTCGGGGGCAGCGTTCCTGGCCAGCGGAGATCTCCTGTTCACCTCCACCCGACCCGACCCGGACAGCAGCGCTTCGGACGCCGGCAAGGACGCCACCAATGCGCTCTGGCGGCTCCCTGCGGCCGGTGGGGAGGCGCGGGTGGTGCTGTCACGTCCGGGTGGCGTCAGCGGCATCCTCACGCCCCGGCACGCCGAGGGGGCGGTCATCATCGCCGACGTTCTGGCGGGCTCAACCGACGAAACGGACGACGGCGAACGCCGGACCGTCCGCAAGGACGCTTCGGTAGCAGCCATCCTCCACTCCGGCTATCCGGTCCGCTACTGGGACGCCGACCTGGGACCCGCCGAGCCGCGCTATTTCGCCCTCGAGGCTGACGCTTCGAACGAGCGCCTTCCCTCAACCGTCGACGCCAGCGCTCAGGCCCGGCTGCGCGACCTCACGCCCGCTGCGGGGCAGGCGCTCCGTAACGCCGCCCAGGTGGTCAGCCCGGATGGGTCAGTCGTGATCACCTCCCTCAGTGTCCCCACGGGGCTCGGCAGCCTCCGCAGCGTCCTGGCACGCATCGAGGTCCGGACCGGCGAACGAGCTATCATCCTCGATGATCCCGGCTACGATTTCTCCCCTGGACCGATCAGCCCCGACGGGACCACGCTGGTGGTCCACCGTGCCCGGCGGACCACCGCCAGCGTGTCGGCGCAGCAGACCCTTGGCCTGCTTCCCGTTGCGGGTGGAGAGCTCACCGACCTAGCCGCCGACTGGGACCGCTGGCCAGCCCCCGCAGCCTGGCTGCCGGACGGCAGCGCGCTGCTCGCCACCGCAGACGAGGAGGGCGCGTCACCCGTGTTCAGGATCGCTGTTGATTCCGGCGAGGTGACCCGGGTGACCGGTGATAACGCCTCCTACACCAACGTGGTCCTGTCGCCCGACGGCGGTACGGCCTACGCGCTGCGCAGCTCCTATGAGTTCCCCGCCGAGGTTGTCAGGATCGACCTCTCCAGCTCGACGGTAGTGGCACTGAGCGGACCGGTGGAGCGGCCAGCGCTCCCAGGGCGGCTGGAACGGGTGGAGACGACCGCCGAAGACGGCCAGAAAATCGGATCCTGGCTGGTCCTCCCGGAGGACGCCAGCGCAGCCACACCAGCGCCGCTGCTGCTCTGGATCCATGGCGGCCCGCTCGGCTCCTGGAACGCCTGGACCTGGCGTTGGTCCCCGTGGCTGCTCGCAGCCCAGGGCTACGCCGTGCTTCTCCCCGACCCCGCCCTGTCGACCGGGTACGGACAGCACATGATCGACCGGGGCTGGGGTCAGTGGGGCAAGGCGCCCTACACCGACCTGATGGCCGCCACCGACGACGTCGTATCCCGTCCCGACATCGACGAGACCCGCACCGCGGCGATGGGTGGATCCTTTGGCGGCTATATGGCCAACTGGATTGCCGGGCACACCGACAGGTTCACCGCGATCGTCACCCACGCCAGCCTGTGGGCGCTCGACCAGTTCGGACCGACCACTGACGCGTCCTACTACTGGGAGAAAGAAATGACGCCCAGGATGGCGTCGGAGAACTCACCCCACCACCACGTCGACCGCATCGCCACGCCCATGCTCGTGATTCACGGCGACAAAGACTACCGGGTTCCCATTGGGGAGGGCCTGCGGCTCTGGTATGAGCTGCTGTCCAAATCCCAGCTGGCGGTCGACGAGGAAGGCAGGACCGAACACCGCTTCCTGTACTTCCCCGACGAAAACCACTGGATCCTCAAACCGCAGCACGCGAAGGTCTGGTACGGCGTCGTTGAGCACTTCCTGGCGCACCATTTACTGGGCAGGGATCTGCAACTGCCGCGGGAGCTCGGTCTGTAGCAGTACCGGCGCCGCTAGACTTCGGTAGTGAATTCTTCCTTCAGGATCCGGCCCGCCCGCACCGCCGACGTCCCAGCGATCAAGGCACTGGTGGCGCCGCTGGCCGACAACCGGGTGCTGATGGCCAAGGAGACGGTCGCCTATTACGAGGGTCTGCAGGAATTCCGCATTGCCGAGGACGACGACGGCGTCCTCGGCTGCGGCGCACTGCACGTCATGTGGGAGGACCTGGCGGAGATCCGCACCCTCGCCACGTCGCGCGCCGCACAGGGCCGCGGTGTCGGCACCGCGCTGGTGGAGTGGCTGCTCGCCGATGCCCGCGACCTCGGCGTCGAACGTGTCTTCTGCCTGACCTTCGAAGTGAAGTTCTTCCAACGCCAGGGATTCCAGGTGATGGCGGATCAATCAGCGGTGGACCCCACGGTCTATTCGGAGCTCCTCCGCTCCCACGACGAGGGCGTGGCGGAGTTCCTCGACCTCGCCAGGGTTAAACCCAACACCCTTGGCAACACGCGGATGATCCGTCAGCTCGGGAATCAACCGGCGGCAAAGGTGGCATCCCGGCCCGTGGATAGATAAGCTAAGGGGGCTTGGCATCTATGACGATGCGACAAGCGGATCCCGAAACCGGGGTCCAACCGAGCGAAAGTAGGTCACACTATGGGTGCAGACGACAAGGCAGCAAACTCCGGCGAGAAGCTGGGCGGCAAGATCAAAGAAGGCGTTGGCAAGCTCACCGGCAACGAAAAGATGGAAGCCGACGGTCACAAAGACCAGGCCTCGGGCGACATCAAGAATGCTGGCGAGAACGTCAAGGACGTTTTCAAGGGTGACAACCGCTAGTTCTGGTCCGCGCCGGTATCCGCAAGACTATTAATTGTCGGCGGAAGCCAAATCGAGGATTCTCCCTGTGGGAGGGGCCGAGCTGTTTCAGCTCGGGGCCCCTCCCACAGTCAGTTAAACGTCCAGGTACCTGCGCCGGCACGCCAGTGCCTTCACCTGAGCTGGACCAGTAGTTGCCCCTATAGGCAAGGGGTTGGGCTGAGGGTAGGGTTCAGACAAGCCCAGCAGGTCCGGCGGGCCCGTCAAACCCAAGATATCCATGCCCGTTCACCGAGGAGCCGCCATGAAAAAGCTAATCAACGATCCCAGACAGGTGGTCACTGAGTCAGTGGAAGGGTTCGGGGCTGCGCACGCGGACCTGGTCAGGGTCCACCCGGATCCCCTGTTTATCACCCGCCGTGACGCGCCCCGTCAGGGAAAGGTGGGACTGGTCTCGGGTGGTGGCAGCGGCCACGAACCCCTGCATGCCGGGTATGTGGGGATGGGCATGCTCGATGCCGCGGTGCCGGGCGCGATGTTTACCTCCCCGACACCCGACCAGATCCTCCCCGCCACCACGGCCGTCGATGGTGGGGCGGGAGTGCTGCACATCGTCAAGAACTACACCGGCGACGTCCTCAATTTCGAGACTGCAGCGGAACTGGCGGAAGCCGAGGGAGTCACGGTCCGGTCCGTCCTGGTGAACGACGACGTCGCCGTTGAGGACTCGCTGTACACCGCGGGCCGTCGTGGGGTTGGCGGCACGGTACTGGTCGAGCGAATTGCCGGTGGCGCAGCGGAACGGGGCGACACCCTCGACGCTGTAACTGCGGTGGCCCAGCGGGTCATCGACAATGTCAGGTCAATGGGGGTGGCCCTGGCCGCCTGCACCGTCCCGCACGCCGGTCAGCCGAGCTTCGAGCTCACGGACGAGGAGATCGAGATCGGGATTGGCATCCACGGGGAACCGGGCCGGCACCGGATCGCGATGGAGCCCGCCGACGGGATCACCGGGCGGCTGATGGAGCCGATTCTCTCAGACCTCGGGGTGGGCAGCGGTGAGCGCGTCCTGCTGTTCGTCAACGGGATGGGGGGCACTCCGGCGAGCGAGCTGTACATCGTCTACCGCCGGGCCCGCCAGTTGCTCGAGGAACGCGGGATCGTCGTCGAACGCTCACTGGTGGGCAACTACATCACGGCACTGGAAATGCAGGGCGCCTCCATCAGCGTGCTGCGCCTGGACGACGAGATGGTCGAGCTGTGGGACTCCCCGGTCCGGACCGCCGCACTCCGCTGGGGGGTCTAGGGTGGCCGAAGGAGCTGCCACCCTCACTACGGTATGGGTGGTGGATTGGCTGCGGGAAAGTGCGCGGGTGATCGGCGAACACCGCCAGGAGCTCATCGACCTGGACCGTGCGATCGGCGACGCTGATCACGGAGAAAATCTGGATCGCGGCTTTTCTGCCGTTCTGGCGAAGCTTGACGGGGCCGACCCCGGTACCCCGGCGGCCATGCTGAAGCTGGCCGCGATGACCCTGATGTCCTCGGTCGGCGGTGCCGCCGGCCCGCTGTACGGGACGGCGTTCCTGCGAGCCGCCACCTCACTGGGAGATACCGAGCAGATCGGGCCCGACGACGTCGTCGGGCTGTTGACCGCCGCCAGGGACGGGGTGGTAGCCCGCGGGAAGGCTGAGCCAGGCGACAAGACGATGGTTGATGCGTGGACTCCCGCCGTGGAGGCGGCGGGAACAGCGGCGATGGCCGGAGCGTCAGTGGTCGAGGTGCTAGCGGCGGCAGCCAACGCAGCCAACGCCGGTGCCACCGCCACCGAACCACTGATCGCCCGGAAAGGGCGGGCAAGCTACCTGGGCGAACGCAGCGCCGGGCATCTTGATCCCGGCGCGGTCTCCACCGGGTTGATCCTGCAGGCTGCAGTCGATGCTGCGGGAGGGCAGCCGTGAACGTCGGCCTGGTCATCGTGTCGCATAGCTCGAAGATCGCTGAGGGGGTGTGTGATCTGTCCCGGCAGATGGCATCCGACGTCGAACTGGTACCTGCAGGAGGGGTCGAGGACGCTGAAGGGAAGTCGCGGATCGGGACCAGTTTTGAGAAGGTGCTGGCAGCGATTTCAGCCGCGGACAGCGGTGCAGGGGTCGTGGTGCTGACTGACCTGGGGTCAGCAGTGATGACCGCTGAGATGGTACTGGAGTTTATCGACAATGACCAACGGGGGAGGGTACGGCTGGCCCGCGCCGCCCTGGTCGAGGGGGCGGTCGCCGCGGCCGTCGAAGCCCAGACCGGTGCCGACGCCGATCAGGTGGTCCGTGCGGCCGAGGCAGCAGTGGTGGCCCTGGATCCGGTTGCCCTTGAGCCTTTCGTCAGCCATGCAGCCGCTGCCCCGGGGGACGTGCAGGCGGGTTCGGCCGTCACCGAGGGGGAGCCCGTTGAAGGGTCCTGGGAGCTGCCGAACCCCATGGGGCTCCACGCACGGCCGGCTGCCACCCTCGCCCGAATGATGAGCGAACTGGACGCTGAGGTGAGTGTGAACGGCGTCGACGCGAAATCGGTGATGCTCCTGATGAGCCTGGGGCTGGGGCAGGGCAAGGTCCTGACCGCGTCTGCGGCCGGTCCGGACGCGCAGAAGGCGATCGACCAGATCGGCAGCGAAGTCACCAGCGGATTCGGTGAACTGGCCGCAGGGTAGGGCACAGCTAGCGGGGGAGCGCGATCCCCTCAGGAGTTTCACGCGCCAGGCCGTCCTTCACCAGGCCGGTCAGCGACCTTTCCAGCTGGTCCGTGGGCGCGTTCAGCCGGTGCAGTTTCAGCAGCGGTGACACGGGGACACCGGGTCCCGCATTGAGGGTCAGGTCCACGGGCTCAGCGACGAGTAACTCCCGGATCACCGGTCCGGCCGCGTCCCGGAGCACCCCCATCATCGCCCCCCGCACCTGGCGGTCGGTACCTGCCCACGCCTGACCCTTGGGCACATACAGCGGTTCCGGGCGGCCAGCTGCCACCCACGCACAGCTCTCAAGCACCGGGCACTGTTCGCATTTCGGGGACCGGGCGGTGCACACCAGCGCACCGAGTTCCATCACCGCGGCGTTCCAGCGCACGGAACGGGCGTCGTCGTCGGGCATTAGTCCTGCGGCACGCCGCATTTCGGCGGCCGTAAGGGCTGGCGCAGGTAACGCTTCGCCGCCTATCAGGCGGGCGTGCACCCGGCGGATGTTGGTGTCCACCACGGTCTCCCGTTTCCCGAAGGCAAATGCCGCGATCGCTGCCGCGGTGTAGGTGCCAACCCCGGGGAGGGTCAGCAACTCGTCATAGGTATCGGGGACCTCACCGTGATGGCGCTCCACGATTGTGTGGGCGGCTCCATGCAGGCGGAGAGCCCGCCGTGGATAACCCAGCCTGCCCCAGTTCCGTACTGCCTCGCCAGGGCCCGCCGCCGAAAGATCAGCAGGGGTGGGCCACCGGGACATCCACTCGGTAAAGACCGGCAGTACCCGCACCACGGGCGTCTGCTGCAGCATGAATTCGCTCACCATGACGGCCCACGGGGTGCGGGTGGGCCCGCGCCAGGGCAGGTTTCGGGCTTCGGCATCGAACCACTCGATGATGCGCTGATGCAGCCGGGCAGGTGACACCGGATCCATTAACCCTCCTGTTAGTCGACCATCAATACTGTACTGACCGGCGTGGTGTGACAGGTATCCGGGTCCGGGGTCCCTAGCCTTAAGGCATGGATTCGCAGGGGGATACTTCGCGGGACGGCACGCCACGGGTCAGCCCCCGGGTTTATCACCGGCGCAGAATCGCCGTGCTGATCCTGGCCCTCCTGGTGGTTGGCGCCCTGGTGTGGGCCGGAATCGTGATCGCCGGGCTGATCGGCGGCGACCAGAACGGCGAAGCTGCACCCGCCCCCACAGCTGCCCCGTCCGCTGCGCCCGCAACCCCTACCCCGGCGGCAGCCGAGTCGACCGGGCCCGCCGAGACTTCCGAGCCGACCGAAGAGCCATCCGCGTCCCCCTCCCCGACGGAGGACGCCTGCGCGGAAGCCCAGGTGGAGGTCGCTGCGTCCACTGATGCTGAGGCCTACGAGCCGGAGCGGAACCCAGTACTCACGCTGACGGTTTCCAACACCGGGGACGAGGCCTGCCCGGTTAATGTGGGCACCTCGCAGATGGAATTCCTGGTCACCAGCGGAGAGAACCGGGTTTTCTCCTCAGCCGACTGCCAGGAGGGTGCGGAGGATCTCATCCGCGAGATACCGGCCGGCGGTTCGGAAGAGGCGAACTTCACCTGGGAACGGATCCGCAGCTTACCCGGCTGTGAGACGGTCGAAGCGACCCCCGCCCCGGGTTCCTATGACCTGACGGTATCCCTCGGAGACAGGACCAGCGACGCGTCGACCTTCGAACTGCAGTAGCGTCCCCACCGCGGTCTCTAACGAACCGGTCGCCTGAACGCCGATTGGCTTGACGAACCGGCTGCCTACATAAAGCGGTCGAGCAGGCTCGTCTCGGCGATCCGGGAGAGCCCTTCCCGGACCGTGCGCGCCCGCTGCTCGCCGATGCCATCCACGGCCATCAGGTCCTCGATGTTCGCGGCCATCAGGTTCTGCAGGCCCCCGAAATGGTCGACCAGCCGGTTGGCGACGGCAGGCGGGACAGCCTTGATTCCCGAGACCAGCCGGAAACCCCTGGGCTGTACCACCGCGTCGAGTGAGTCGATCGAGGGGTTGAACCCGACGACGCTGGCGATCGTGCCCAGGTCGATCAATTCCGTCGAGCTGAACCCCCGCAGCGTGGCGAGCTGTTCCTCCACGACCGGCGTCGCCACCCCTATGTCCAGGTAGTCCCTGAGCACCAGTTCGCTGCCTGGTCCGAGCCCGGTCGTCAGCTCCTCGACCTGCAGGGTAAGCAGCCGGCCGTCCACACCGAGCTCGAGCACATACTGCGAGATTTCCTCGGAAATTCGTCTGACCATTTCCTGGCGCTGCAGTGTCACCGCCACATCGCGCACCGTGACCATCGCCTCGATCTCCAGCGCCGACAGGGACCCGGTGACCTGGTCCAGGCGGGCACGGTAACGCTCGAGGGTGGCGAGGGCCTGGTTGGCGCGTGCGAGGACCGGTTCTGAGCCTTCCAGCACGTGCCGGAGGCCGTTGATGTACAGGGCAATAATCTGCATTGACTGGCTGACGGAAATCACCGGGAGCCCGGTTTGGATCGCCACCCGCTCGGCGGTCCGGTGCCGCGTCCCCGACTCCTGGGTGTCGATGGTGTGGTCCGGGACCAGTTGCACGGCGGCCCGCAGGATGTTGCTCGCGTCCTTGTCGCAGACGATCGCGCCGTCCATCTTCGCGAGCTCCCGCAGCCTGGTGGGGGAGAAAGTGATCCCGATGTCGAACCCGCCGGAACAGATCGAATCCACCGTCCGGTCAAAGCCGAGCACAATCAGTGCCCCGGTGCGCCCACGAAGGATACGCTCCAGTCCGTCCCGCAGTGCGGTGCCGGGCGCAACGCGCGCCAGGGTGGCCTTCAACGCGTCCTCTGGACTGCGAACCATTGCCACTTCCTTCCGGCTACCGGCATTGCCAGCCGGAATCCGGATGCGCAAGGCCCTGCCGCGCAGACACCAGCGCAGCCGTTCCAATCCTAGTGGGAACGCTGCCTAAACCCGGATACCGGTTAGCTGCGCAAATTCGTAACGGTTGGTCGGTCTGGGCTTCTCTAAAACAACAACTCGAGGGCCTGAGTCAGGGTTGAGACCTCGTGGACCGTGAAACCGGCGGGCACCCTGCCTGGCCCGTTGGGGGATGCTGGCACCACCGCGTGGGTGAAGCCGAGCCGCTCCGCCTCCTGCACCCGCTGGGCGATCCCTGGCACCGGCCGGACCTCACCGGCAAGCCCCACCTCGCCGAACGCGATCAGCCGTGCGGCAAGCGGCTGGTTCGTCTTCGCGGACGCGATCGCCAACGCAACCGCCAGATCGGTGGCCGGCTCACTGAGTTTGACCCCGCCGACCGTCGCCACATAGCTGTCATCCTTATGCAGGCTTAGCGACGCGCGCCGCTGCAGCACCGCCAGCAGCATCGCAACGCGCGAACTGTCGAGCCCGCTGGTGGCGCGTCGGGGTTGTGAGTTTGAGGACTCGGCAAGCAGGGCCTGCACCTCGGCCAGCAACGGCCGGCGTCCCTCGAGGGTCACCGTAATGCAGGTGCCGGAAACCGGGTCCTTGGTGCGTGAGACAAACAGGCCGCTGGGGTCGGCGAGGCCCTCGACCCCGGTCTCGGTGAGGTCGAAACACCCCACCTCGTCGGTGGGCCCGTAACGGTTCTTGATGGCCCGCATCAGCCGGAGCCGCGAATGGCGGTCGCCCTCAAACTGGCACACCACATCCACCAGGTGTTCCAGCAGGCGCGGGCCCGCGATCGAGCCGTCCTTGGTGACATGGCCCACCAGGATGGTGGTCATGCCCCGGGTCTTCGCGGCGGCAATCAACGACGCCGCCACCTCCCGGACCTGGGTCACGCCACCGGCGGTGCCGTCCACCGCTGAACTGCTCAGGGTCTGAACGGAGTCGACGATCAGCAGGGACGGCGACAACCGCTCCACCTGACCGAGGGCCTGGCCGAGGTCGGACTCGGCGGTCAGGTACAGGGTTTCGGCAAGGGCTCCGATCCGCTCAGCCCGCAGTTTCACCTGGGCTGAGGACTCCTCGCCCGTAATGTAGAGGACATCTTTGCCAAGTCGTGCAACCCGAGCCGCTACGTCGAGCACCAGAGTGGACTTGCCCACCCCGGGTTCCCCGGCGAGGAGGATTACCGCCCCAGGCACGAGGCCGCCACCGAGCACCCGGTCCAGCTCGCCGATCTGGGTGGGCTGGTAGGAGGCAGCGCTGGCATCGATCTCCGCGATTTTCAGGGCGGGGGAGGCAACCGTGACTGCCGCCGTCGTCCGTGCCACTACCTGGCCGGTCTCCTCGACCGTGCCCCAGGCCTGGCATTCCCCGCACCGGCCAACCCATTTGGCGGTGGTCCACCCGCATTCACCGCACCGGTAGGCGGGAGCAGAGGTGCGTGCCGGGCGTGCTGTCTTTGTTGCCATGGTCTCTAACGTACCGGCGGGCGACGACAGTGACCGGCACAAACACTGCGGCTGGCCGTCGCTTTGATCAGGCTCACAGCCGGGGCAGGTACCCGGCGGCCTCGTCGTGGGGCAGACCGGTCGCTTCCAGCAGGTCGACGATCAGCGGGCGGAACAGCAGGACCAGCCCCTCGCCTTCGAGCCGCTGGATGCTCAGCAGCTTCGGGTGCAGCATGGTGGCGACGGCTGCAAGGTCTTCCCTCGCCTGCCGGAGGGACAGCTCACGTTCCTGCGCACCGGACGCGGAGAGGGCACGCCCCAGCACGTCAACGGCGTCGGCGGTGTCCTCGATGACCTGCGACAGTTCCTGCACTGCCTCATCGGTGAGTGCCGCATGGTTGATGACTGAGGTCAGCCGCCGGGTGAACACGCGACTATTCCGGACGGCAAGGTCAATCGATTCGATCGACCCTCTGAGTTCGCCCAGCTCAAGGCGGTGCCGACGGTAGGCGGGGGACAGCCGCGCCACCTCCTGGGCCGCACCCATGCTCCCGGACAGCCCCTCCATCAGAGGCTGGCAGTTCCGTGCCTTGATCAGGGCATGCCAGGCGAGTGTCGGGTCGCTGCGGGTCAGTGCCGTCGCGGATTCCCGCAGCACGTCCGAGAGCTCACCCAGCAGCTCCCGCACATTGGTCTTGGGCTCCTTCCTCGGATCCTTCGGGGCCAGCACCACTATCACCAGGGCGAAAAGGCCCCCGACGATCGCGTCGACGCTGCGCGTGAACGGACCGCCGTCGGGCGCCGGCAACAGCACCACCAGCAGCGACTGCAGGCCCAGCTGTGTGGTGAAAATGGTGCCGCTGTCCAGGAACCGTGCCAGCAGGATCGAAATGAAGAGTACGACGGCGGCCTGCCAGATCCCGGTGCCGAACAAAGCCAGCAGCACATCACCCAGGGCAATGCCGAGGGTGCAGCCCACTCCCACTTCAAGCACGCGACGCAGGCGCGGGTCGCGGGTGAAGCCGAGCGCGATCATCGACGAGGTTGCTGCGAACAGCGGACCGTCGTGCCCGAGCACCCGCTCAGCGAACACGTACGCACCAACCGCGCAGACCGTCATCTGAATGGCCGGGATCAGTGAGTTGGCGCTGCGCCGGAAACCCACCCGCGTCCGATTGCGAAGAAAGGAGCGGGCTCGCGAGGTGAGTGGGGGCCGCGACATGGAACCCAGCCTAGCCCCGTTCCCCGGGTGCGGGGCTCCGACCCGGGAAGAGGATCCACACAGCATCGGAGGCGCTTTGGCAATACCACCGGGCGGCCAGATCGTAACTGTACGTTTCCCGTTCACCCTCCGTTCACTTTCGTCAGTCAGTCTCTTTACCTGGGGCGCCTAGCTTGAATCAGGTACGCACACCGGACTGTCCAACTTTCCGGCCTCAATGGTGCTTCACGGCATCGATTTTCGACTCCCTGGAAGGGGCAACATCAAGTGAAGGTTCTTCGCTTTGGCCGCGCAGCGGCAGTAATCTCCGTCGCCGCGCTCGCATTGACCGCCTGCGGCACCGACAGTGCAACCGATGCGCCGGCAGAGACCACCGGGGACAACGGCTCGGTGGAGAGCACAGTGACCGGCACGCTGACCGGCTCGGGCGCTTCCTCCCAGGGTGCGGCGATGACCGCATGGCAGTCCGGTTTCACGACCGCTAACCCTGACGCAACTGTCCAGTATTCACCCGATGGATCAGGCGCTGGCCGTGAGGCATTCCTTGGCGGCGGTGTGCAGTTCGCTGGTTCGGATGCCTACCTCGACGAGGAAGAACACGCTACAGCCCAGGAAGTGTGCGGGCCAGAGGGCGCGTTCAACGTCCCTGCCTACATTGCCCCAATTGCTGTGGCCTTCAACCTGCCCGGCGTTGATGAGCTGAACATGGACGCCGAGACCATCGCCTCGGTATTCCGCGGTGACATCGCCAATTGGAATGATGAGGCAATCGCCTCCCAGAACGAGGGAGTGGAACTTCCCGATCTGGCCATCACTGTTGTTCACCGCAGCGACGAGTCGGGTACCACTGAGAACTTTGTGGACTACCTTTCTGTTGCAGCGCCTGACGTGTGGACCGATGAGGTCTCGGGTGAATGGCCTGCCGAGATCGTTGCCGAGAACGCCCAGGGCACCAACGGTGTAGTTTCCACCACGTCGGGCACCGAAGGCGCAATCACCTACACCGATGCTTCGGCAGTCGGCGACCTGGGTCAGGTCCTGGTCCAGGTGGGCGAAGAGTATGTTGCGCTCACCCCGGAGGCGGCGTCACGTGCTGTTGAGGTTGCCGAACCAGCCGAGGTGGAGGGCGCTCCCGAGGTCGACATGTCCTACAACCTCACCAGGGATACAACTGAGTCCGGTGCGTACCCCATCGTGCTGATCTCCTACCACGTCTACTGCGCTACCTACGAAGACCAGGAGACAGTCGACCTCGTCAAGGCCTTTGGCTCCTATGTGATCAGCGAAGACGGCCAGGCCGACTCCGCCGATTCGGCTGGAAACGCCCCAATCTCCGAGGGACTGCGCGAGCAGGCCCAGGCCGCTATCGACTCGATCGCGGTTGCTTCCTAGCATGCTCCGGTTGCCCCGCCCGGTCTTCAATAGACCGGGCGGGGCTGTCCTTTGCACTCGGCCGTTAGGCTAATGTGCAGATATCTCCACCGCTGACGACGCCCGCTTCCGGCAACCCCAGCAGGAATTACCCGTACCAGCACTGAAGGGTTCACTAGTGTCCACGAAGACGGTGTCTCCGAACACGTTGCGCAGAGAAGGCGACAGCGGTCAATCGGGGGACAAAATATTCTCCACAGCAAGCCTCGTGGCTGGCTGTCTTATTCTGGCAGTGCTGTTTGGTGTGGCAATATTCCTGCTAGCCCAGGCACTCCCCACCTTCATGGCTGACCCATCTGATATCTCGGGTGGTAACGGTTTCTTCTCCTATATCTGGCCGATCGTCATCGGCACGGTAATCGCCGCGACCATCGCACTGATTCTCGCGACCCCGATCGGTATTGGGGTCGCCCTCTTCATCTCCCACTACGCGCCGCGGCGGCTATCCCAGGGATTCGGCTACCTGATCGACCTTCTCGCAGCTATCCCGTCGGTGGTGTACGGCGCGTGGGGCTACGCGGTTTTGGCGCCTCAGCTTGCGGTGGCTTACGACTGGCTTGCCACCAACCTGGGCTGGATCCCCATCTTCGAGGGTCCGGCCAGCAACACCGGCCGGACCATACTCACTGCCGGGATAGTCCTCGCGGTAATGGTCCTGCCCATCATCACCTCGCTCAGCCGCGAGATCTTCCTTCAGACCCCGAAACTCCACGAGGAAGCGTCACTGGCCCTCGGCGCCACCCGGTGGGAAATGATCAAGATGTCGGTGCTGCCCTTCGCGCGTGCTGGCATCATCAGTGCCGCGATGCTCGGGCTCGGGCGAGCGCTCGGCGAGACCATGGCCGTGGCCCTTGTCCTCTCTGGCGGAGCACTCACAGCCAGCCTGATCCAGACCGGAAACCAGACCATCGCAGCCGAGATCGCCCTCAACTTCCCTGAGGCCTTCGGCCTGCGCCTCAGCGAACTCATTGCAGCGGGACTGGTGCTCTTTGTCATCACCCTTGCCGTGAACATCATCGCCCGGTGGATCATCAGCCGCCACAAGGAATTCTCAGGTGCCAACTAATGAGTAATGCAACCATGACCCGGCGTCCGTCCCAGTTCACCAAGAACAAGCTTCCCAAGTGGTCCATCTGGGCTGTCCTAGCCGGCGCAATAATTCTCGGAGCAGCTTTCTCAGCACTGCTTGGCTTCAGCCCTATCGCGATGGCAATTTTCACCGCCGTTTTCTTCGTGGTCGGCGGTACCGTGGTGTCGGCAGTGGTGGAAGGCGGACGTAAAGCACGTGACCGGCTTGCCACCTACCTCATCTACGGCGCGTTCATCATCGCGGTGCTGCCCCTGATCTCGGTGATCTGGACTGTGCTGGAACGTGGCATGCCGGGATTGACCTACAACTTCCTCTTCCGTTCGATGAACGGGCTGACGGGCGCCATAGACAACCAGACAGTGATCGATGGAACCCCCGTGTTGGGCGGCGCTTATCACGCGATCCTCGGCACCCTGCAGATCACCCTCTGGGCGACGATCATCTCGGTACCCGTGGGCCTGCTGGCGGCCATCTACCTGGTCGAGTACTCCACTGGCGGTCCGCTCAGCCGAGCAATCACCTTCTTCGTCGACGTGATGACCGGCATCCCGTCGATCGTGGCCGGCCTGTTCGCGGCGGCCCTGTTCGGGCTGATCTTCGGTCCGGGTACCCGGACCGGATTTGTGGCGGCGGCCGCACTGTCCGTGCTGATGATCCCCGTGGTGGTCCGAGCTACCGAAGAAATGTTGAAGATCGTTCCCAACGAGCTTCGTGAAGCTTCCTTCGCCCTCGGGGTGCGGAAGTGGCGGACCATCACCAAGGTGGTCATTCCCACGGCCATCTCCGGTATCGCGTCGGGAGTAACCCTCGCGATCGCACGGGTGATCGGCGAAACGGCCCCCATTCTTGTCACCGCTGGATTCGCGCGTGGAGTGAACCTTGATGTGTTCGGTGGGTGGATGAGCACGCTCCCCACCTACATTTACTACCAGATCATCACGCCAACCTCGCCGACCAGCACTGACCCAAGTACCCAGCGAGCCTGGGCGGCCGCATTGGTCCTGATCATTCTCGTGATGCTACTGAACCTTATAGCCCGCCTCATTGCTCGGATGTTTGCCCCCAAAACCAGCCGCTAATTAGCGCTGCAGAACTTAAGGATTTAGATGTCAAAGCGTATCGACGTCAAGGATTTGAACGTCTACTACAGCAAGTTCCTTGCTGTCGAGGATGTCAATGTAACCATTGAAGCCAGCTCGGTCACCGCGTTCATCGGCCCATCTGGCTGTGGCAAATCGACCTTTTTGCGCACCCTTAACCGGATGCACGAGGTGATCCCCGGTGCCCGGGTCGAGGGCGAGGTACTGCTCGACGGCGACGATCTGTACGACGACGCAGTAGACCCCGTGCACGTGCGCAGCCAGATCGGCATGGTCTTCCAGCGACCCAACCCGTTTCCCACCATGTCGATCCGCGACAACGTGCTCGCGGGTGTGAAGCTGAACAGCAAGCGCATCAGCAAGTCTGACGCCGATGCTCTGGTGGAGAAGTCACTGCGCGGTGCCAACCTGTGGAACGAGGTCAAAGATCGTCTTGACCGGCCGGGTTCAGGACTGTCTGGCGGCCAGCAGCAGCGTCTATGCATTGCCCGCGCCATCGCTGTGTCTCCTGAAGTGATCCTGATGGATGAGCCTTGCTCGGCTCTGGATCCGATCTCGACCCTGGCGATCGAGGATCTGATCAACGAGCTTAAAACCGACTACACCGTGGCGATCGTCACCCACAACATGCAGCAGGCCGCCCGGGTATCCGACAAGACCGCTTTCTTCAACATTGCCGCAACAGGTAAGCCGGGGAAACTGATTGAATTCGGGAACACCACAGACATCTTCAACAACCCCAAGGAGAAGTCCACCGAGGATTACGTGTCGGGTCGTTTCGGCTGACCCGTCCGGAGTGTCGGGTCTGCTCGTCACAGAAGCGGCCCTGAGGGCAAGGTTTGCCGGTTGCAACCGGCGGGTCTGAGCTCCGGGGCCGCTTCTGCTTGTTTCGGGCCCCTAGAGCAGCGGGCTCATCGCCAGAAAGAGGATTCCGCCGATCAGGGCGGTCACGATTGCCGTCGAGAACCAGACGAGTAGCACCTTGACCACCTCGCGGCCGCGCACTGTCGGGAATCGCTGGTTGGCGCCGGCTCCGAGAATGGCCGAGGTCATCGTGTGGGTGCTTGAGAGTGGCATCGACAGGGAGATGGAGCCAACAAAGAGCATCGCCGAAGAGACTCCCTGCGCGGTCATGCCGCGCAGCGGGTCGACCCGGACCAGCCGGTGCGACAGGGTGTGTGTGATCCGCCACCCCCCGAACAGGGACCCGGTGGCCAGCAGAACGGCGGCGAAGATCTGTACCCACAGGGGAATGTCCGAGCCGGTTGCGACGCCGCTGCCCACCAGGGCCAGCACCACTACCACCATGGTGCGCTGCCCGTCCTGCAGTCCGTGTCCCAGGGCAAACACGCCGGCCAGCACTGACTGTGCCATCCGGCTACCCGAGTTCACCTTTCGCGGCGGGCTGTACCGCAGGAGCCAGATCGCAGGGAACACCGCGAGATAGGCCAGTAGGTATGCCACCAGCGGGGAGAGGAGCAGCGGGAGCGCGATCTGCAGCAGGAACACCCGTTCGGAGTCGGCTATCGATTCCCCTCCCAACAGAGCTGACGCTCCACCGGAGCCGATCAGTCCGCCAATGAGGGCGTGGGTGGACGACGACGGCTTGCCCCGGTACCAGGTGAAAAGGCCCCAGCTCAGGGCCGCGATCAGGGCGGCGATGAGGATTCCGAGACCAACCCTGCCGGGGGGCAATCGGATGGCGTCACCCGTGAAGAGGAGAGCAACGCCGGTGCCAAGCAGAGCGCCGACCAGGTTGAACAGTGCCACCAGGAGCACCGCGACGCTCGGGGTGAGGGCACGGGTGCGCACGGCGGTTGCCACCGAGTTGGATACGTCGTGGAACCCGTTCAGGAAAGCGAAGCCGCCGGCCAGTACCACGACGATGCCCAGGAGGAACAGCTCCACCTACGATTCCTTGACGAGGATACTGCCCACGTGTGTCGCCACCTTGCGGATGTCCTTGGTGACATCGACCAACTGATTGGCGACGTCGCGGTGGCGGGCGTAAACCAGGGGTTTGTGGTCATTGAGGAGTTCGGAGCACCAGATCCTGTGGGTGCGCTCGGCGCGCTTGGCGAGCCGGAGGATCTCGATCCAGTACTCCTCGAGTTCATCCATCGAGTTGAGCCGCTTCATCGCCGCCGCAGTCAGTTCTGCCTGCCGGTTGATGACCTCAAGCTGCTCCGTGGCCCGACGACTCAGTTTTCTGAGCTGGTACAGGGCGATGAGCTCCGCAGCCCCATCCAGTTTTTCGATTGCCTCGTTCAGCAGCCGGGACAGCGCATACAGATCCTCGCGGGGGAGCGGGTTGACGAAGCTGCTGCGCATGGAGGTGAGGAGGGCGAAATGCAGGTCGGTCGAGTTGGCTTCGTGCTGGTGCAGTTCCTCGGCCAAGAGATCGTAGTCCCGCGTGGCCGCCCCCAGAATCCCTGACATGGTGCGAACGCCCAGCACGAGCTGCTGCGCCATGTCGGAAAGCAGCACCAGTCCGGCGTCCTCCTGGGGGAAGAGGCGAAGCTTCACGTGGGCTACCTAACCTAGCGGGGCATCATGATGATCGGTCTGCTGCCCAAGGACGATGGGTTGCTGCCTAAGAATAACCGACAGCCCAGCCGCGGCTTATTTTCGCCCGGAGTGGCGGCCATCACCGCCGATCAGATTGGGCGATGATGCAAATAGGGCGCAAAAATGGTGTCGAACCGGGAGCGCCTCTCGGCGGAAGGCCGCTCGAAGCGGCTAAATGTTGAAGCCCGGGGGTTCCACGGTCCGACACCACTTTCAGTTTTCTCCTCCGGGGCGCTCCTGTCAACATTGGCGTCCCGGGAGCTGCCCTAGTCCAGCTCACCCCGCCGCCAGGACGCGGCAGCGTACTCAAGATCCTCGGCCGTCTTGATCAGTTGTTGGGAGTTGCGGGTCAACTTTGCGGCGTGGACCTCGTTGGTGGGTTCGGCGTCGTCGGCGTGATGGGTCTGGCCGAGCGCGATGACCCGGCAGAAGGCGGCAAAGCGTTCCAGTGCTACATCGAACTGGCCCTCAAACGCGCCGGAAAGAATCGTGTCCGCCATTGACTGGACTTCCTCAGCGCCGGGGGGCTCGGCCACGCCAGCGATCACCTTGGAGACCTGGGCTACGTCCTTGCCCGATTTGAAGTAGGAGGCGATGCGTTCGGGGTTCTGCTGGGTGGCGGCCCGCAGGGCGTAGAGCCTCCAGAGGGCGCCGGGAAGTGAGCGGGCTGGGCTTTCGGCCCACATCTCGGCGATGGCCTCGAGCCCCTGCTGATCAGCGAGTTCAACCAGGCGTTGGGTCACATCCGGGTCCTCGGATAGCCTGCCATGGTGAACGAGGGCACGCGCCGAGAGGTGGGCGGCTTCCGACACCCGGGAGGGGTCGGCACCGCCGGCGAAAACCTCAAAGTCCAGCGGCGCGAAGGGCTTGGGCTTGTGGTGCCTGGGACTCTGGTTCCTGTAGTTACCGCTCATGAACTGAGGATACTCCTGACATTTCCCTCCATGCCAGCATCCCCTGGGAGGGAGCCTTCCGGCTCCGCTGCCCGGGCAAGGTGACGCACATTATTCGTGCCATTTCACCGCGAAGATCAGTATCGATAGTTCAGCGAGTGGGGAGACAATGGGGTATGAGTACTCCTTCCACACCTGGTCGGTATCCGCGGCTCAAAATTCTGTGGTCATTCATCCGCCCACATCGACGGGTGCTGGCGCTCGGTCTGGTCCTGGGGCTGATCACCACAGCCACTGCCCTGGCTACTCCGATGGTGACCAAATGGGTTCTGGACTCGGTAGGCACGTCGGTGTCGCTGAGGGAACCGATCGGAGTCTTGCTGGGGCTCCTGGTGGTTGGCTCGGTGGTCGGATTATGGCAGTGGATTCTGCTCGGCACACTCGCGGAACGGGTTGTGCTGGACGCGCGCGAATCGATGGTGCGCCGGTTCTTCCAGGCCAAGGTCGCAGAACTGACCGGGCGTCCTACGGGGGAAATTGTCACCAGGGTCACCTCGGACACGGTCCTGCTCAGGGAAGCCGCCTCGTCAAGTGCGGTCAGCCTGGTCAACGGGACGGTCGCACTTTTCGGAACCCTGATCCTGATGGGTGTGCTGGACCTCGTCCTACTGACAACCACCCTGACCGCCATCGTCATTATCGGGGTCCTGTTTGCTCTGTTGATGCCCCGCATCGCCCAGGCCGAGGAACAGGCCCAGGAGTCCGTGGGAAACCTGGGGGGTGTGCTGGAGGGCGCGCTCCGCGCGGTCCGCACCGTCAAAGCGAGCCGCGCCGAGGACAGGCAGAGCGAACGCATCGTCACCCAGGCCAGGGAGTCAGCGAGGCACAGCGTGCGCGCCGTGCGCACACAGGCTGTTGCCTGGACGATCGCCGGCGGTGGGATCCAGTTGGCGATCATCGTGATCCTGGGGGTCGGCGCCTGGCGGGTGGACCTGGGGGTGCTTGAGGTATCCAGTCTCATCGCGTTCCTGCTCTACGCATTTGGAATCATGGGGCCGATCACCGAGCTCACCCAGAACATCACCGCCGTCCAGTCGGGAATCGCTGCCGCGTCGCGGATCTCCCAGGTGCAGCAGATGGAGGTTGAGGAGGATCTGGCCGACGTCGCCCAGTCCCAGGTCAGCGACCGGGGGACTGGCGCGGTCCTCGAGTTCCGCCAGGTGCGGGCTGCCTACGGTCCAGACGTCAAGCCGGCGGTCGACGGCGTGACCGTCAGCATCCCGCGGCTCGGGCATACCGCCGTCGTCGGCCCATCGGGCGCGGGTAAAACCACCCTCTTCTCGCTGCTCCTGCGATTCATCGAACCGCAGGATGGGGAGATTCTCCTGGAGGGGAAGCCTTACTCGAGCTACACCCACTCCGAGATCCGCGCGCAGCTGGCGTACGTGGAGCAGGAGACACCCATCGTTCCCGGCACCATCCGGGATAACCTGCTGTTCACTCACCCGGACGCCACCGACGACGAGGTCTGGGATGCCCTCCGGGCGGTGAAATTGGAGGAGAAGGTGATGTCGCTGCCTGACGGCCTGGAGACGGAGTTATCCAGCACAGCAGTCTCCGGTGGGCAACGTCAGCGGATAGCGCTCGCGAGGGCCATTCTGCGGACCCCTGCAGTCCTCCTGCTCGATGAAGCCACCGCGCAGGTCGACGGTCTCACCGAGGCCGCAATTCACGACTGTATCTGCGACCGCGCCAGCACAGGTGCGGTCCTGACCATCGCCCACCGGCTCTCCACGGTGATCGACGCAGACACCATTCTTGTCATGGAGGACGGCCGAATCAGGGCAACCGGCACCCATGGCGAACTGCTGGCCAGCGACGACCTGTACCGGCGGCTGGTCGAAGCACTGAGAATCGTCGAGCCTGTGGTGGGTTGATGCCGGAATTAGGGCCCCGTTCTGCACTCCGGTACAGGATGCGATAATGTAGGCAGGTCATTTCGACCACTTCGGTGGTCGGTGGTGATGAGGGCCTTTAGCTCAGATGGTAGAGCATCGGACTTTTAATCCGTGGGTCGAGGGTTCGAGCCCCTCAGGGCCCACAATCGTGGGATACCCGAACTGGAGTCCCCGCCGATCCTCGGATCGGCGGGGACTCCAGTTCGTTAACGGGACCTGCTCGGCCACGAAAAGGCAAAAGGATTGACTCCGGCGCCGGAACCGTCTGCAATAGAGAGTAGGCAACTCCACCAGGGCTCAACGTTCACGGCCCACCCGGTCCGTTTACCTGTTGGCCCCGCCGAGAGGAAGACCCATGGATCCTGCCAGTTTCGTGCTTCAAGCGTCGATCGCTGTTGCCGTGGTGGGGATCCTGACGGCACTGACCGCGATGGCACTCGCCGCCAGCCTGAAACGGGACAACGACGTCGATTCCCTGTTCTGGTACGGATTCTCCGGATTATCAGCCGTCTTATTCGCCATCGTTGGAGCCGCGGCCACCATCCCGGGCAGTGGGGGGCTGGTCACCGCCGGGGCGCTGGTCTGTGCCGGAGTAGCAGCGGGATGGCTCTGGCGTGGGGAGCATGAACGCAGGATCAGGCTCGTCGACGAGGCACTTCGCCGCGAGCGGGAGACGCTCAAGGGCCGGCACGAACGCGTCCTCCAGCAGTGGGTGAGCTACGAGCTGGACCCTGCCGCGGCGATCGACTTCCCATCCATGACCGACCTTTCGCGGAGCGACACTTCCCGGCTGATCCGCTCGATGCGCACTGCAGCGTTGCTGCGCGAACGGTTCGATGTGGGCGACGCCGGATCCGCAGAGTATTCGGCCGCATTGACTGGCCTGGAGGAAGCGCTGACGGCTGCGGAAGTCGCAGCGGGCGTCATTCGGGACGCCGCCGTCACTACCCGGTCGACCCTCGGTGACAGGGTGGTGGACTGAAATCTCCCGACGTCGGGCTCTGGCCGACCCGCTGGGTGTCGTGTACGTTTAGTCGCATGAGAACACTAATTTTCGAGTAGTCCGTCGGGACCGCCCTTCCTATCGAAAACATCGCTCGTTGAGGTATGCCTCCGAGCGGAGCTTCTTATTCACCCATTGCTTGCTGAGCGGATGTTTGGCAACCGAATTTAAGGATCACCATGACCAACCACGCCAAGAAACAGGACAACACCCAGGGCGACTCCCAGCCCGAGGACCAGATCACAGCGCACCTGTCCGATTCGGCAGCCAAGAAGCTTCAGGATGACCCGAGGGCGAAGCTCGCCCTCGCCAAAAAGAATCCCGACTTCGGCAAACTGGACGGCGCCCGCAGCACGGGCCCAAACCACCAGCCTGTGCACCGCAGTGGTAAGCAGGGCAAGACCGAAAAGAAGGCTCGCTGGTAACAGCCGAACTTTTGGAGAGTTAAAATGAAACTGGCTCCGCGTTCTGCGTATGGGGGAATCGCAGAATGGGGAGCCAGCGATTTAAGTATACTTCAAACCGAGCGTTATAAGTCCAGTTAAGGGGTGGTAATGGCCGTCACAGCCAAATCCTTTCAGCTGTGGCGTTCCCAGATCGCACCCAATGACACAGTTTCTGACCTGTGCCGCAAAGCCGGAATCAAACGTTCCACCCTGGGACAGCAGCTGGTGCGCGGAAAGGTTGCGGTCGTCACGATCGTGAGCATAGCCCGCGCCTACGGCCTGCACCCGGTGGAGGCTCTCGGCAACTTCGAGGGGTACCGTGACCTCCCCGGGGGAATGCGGGGGCCAACCGATGCGGAGCTGATCAGCCAGGTGTCGCACATCGACATTCTTCGGCTGGTGGTGGCCCGCAGCAGGGACGAGGAGGCGATGGGGCACCCCGTAAAGCTGGATCTGGTGCCGTTCCCGCACCAGACGTCGGTGCGGGCCTGGGTCGACGCAGTCGATACGGGGGACCTGCGGCAGGCGCTGGCCCGGAAAACAGGGGTGGCACCACAGAATCTGTCGGCTCAGCTTACCGCTGGCCGCCTCACCCCGGAACTCGCGTTGGAGGCGGCACGGCTGGCGGGGGTGTCCCTCGCCAGCGGTCTCGTTGTGACAAATCTGATCACCCCGTCGGAGGGCGGTTGGCCGGTGGAGGGGAGGCATCAGGCGTTGGGTCGGAAGTCGGATGCCGGCCTTGTGCTGTTGGCGAGGGACAGGTTGGACGTGCTGGGCAAAGCATTGAAGAAGCTCGAGCAAGCGAACAGCCGTGAGCAGGACCTATGGGAGAACCTCGGATGACTGAGCATCTAATCCAGTGGATCGTACTTGCGTCATGCATCGCCTTCGCACTGCTGCGGCTTCCCGATGCGGTCCGGGGACGCGGTCGGTCGGTTTTCACTGCGATGGTGCTCCTGGTGGTTGCAGTGGGGCTCAGCCTGCCGCAGATCTATTTACCCATCGACGGGTTCCTGGGTGGGATGAACATTGCGAACCTTCTCATCAGGCTTTCACTGTTCGCAATCTTCGTCCTGCTGGGAATCAGGATTGCTGGGGCCTTCAGATCGCCCCGCACACGCTGGCTGATCGTCGGCCCTTTGGGACTGGCGGTGCTCGGCGCGGTGGTGCTGGTTACCGTGGTGTTCTTTCTGGTCAGTGATCTTCCAGAGAGTTCGACGGGCCTGGCGGCTTTCCGGGATCAGGACACAGTCCGACTCTACGCGGAGGCCGGGCGGCTCTATCCAGGATACGTTGCGGCCTGCCTGGTACTGCCGGCGTGGAAGGGCATGCTGGATCCTGCCGGGCGGTTGGCGTACCGGAGTGCTTCGGCGTTGCTCGCCATCGGGTTCAGTGCCGTGGTGGTGTTCGCTGTGGTCAGACTGTTGGTGGGGAAGCACCTGGGAGCGTGGGAAATCATTCTCCCGTTCGGATCAATACTGTTGGTAGTTAGTGGTCTGACAGTCATCTGGGCCTCCCGGCGCCGAACCGAACTGACCCCACCGGGTAATAGCCTTGCGTGAAATGTGACGTTTTAGTGATTGAAGGCGTCAAACCTATTCACACTTTCATCATCGTGTGCAAAAATAATGATTATGTAACTCTGCTTGCCATGGGGGACGGCGGAGCTACGTACAGTGCGGGGTGGGGCGTCCATTAGAACGGGTGGACGCACCTACCCGTTCTTGTTTGCTCAGCCGGTCCAGGCGTAGCGCTTCTCCGGCCGACCCGCGGCTCCATATCGTGGCGTGATCTTGGCCTGCTCCCGGGCGACCAGGTACTCCAGGTATCGCCGGGCGCTGACCCGTGCCAGACCGAGCCTTAGCGCAACCTCCGACGCTGAGGAGCCCTCCGGGTTGGAGCGCAGGTCCCCGATCACTGCCTCCAGGGTCGGCACCGATAGGCCCTTCGGCAGTGAGGCCTGGACTTTCATCCCGGCGCCAGCGCGGTGCTCCTGAGTCGGCACCAGGAGCCGGTCAATCACCGCCTGGTCCAGCGCCGGAGAGTTTCCTGCGCTGTGCTCGAGAATGTGCCGGCGATGGGTAACGTACTGATCAAGACGCTCGAGGAGAACCTTGGAGTTGAACGGCTTGACCAGATAGTGCAGTACCCCGCCGGCCATTGCTGCGCGGACAGTTTCCAGTTCGCGGGCCGCAGTGATGGCGATGATGTCCACCGGGTCGCCGGTGAGATTGCGGGCAGCACGAAGGACCTCGATTCCCGACAGGTCAGGCAAGTGAATGTCGAGCAACACCAGTTCCGGGCGGCGGCTGGAAATGAGTTCGAGTCCGTCGGCACCTGTGTAGGCGACGCCCACCACCTCAAAGCCGCCGTGTGCCATCAGGAACCCGGTGTGCACCCCTGCGACTTCGCGGTCGTCGTCGATGACGGCCGTACGGATCAACTGGGTCACTGCTGTTTCACACCGCCTACCGCGACGGGCCGCGGGACCGCAGCGAGCCTGACCCGGAATTCGGCTCCACCGAGCGGGGAGGTGCCCACCTCGATCCGCCCATGACGGCGTTGCGCCACCCGAAGGAGGAGGGAAAGCCCGAACCCGCGCGCGGCGGAGGGTCCCTCAGCCTTGGTCGTGACACCGCTTTCGAAGATACGCTCCCGCAGCCCGTCGGGTACGCCGGGGCCGTCGTCGGACACCGTGATCACGCACCCTGAGTCGTCAGCGGCGGTGGAAACGTGGATGGTTCCATTAGAGCCGACCGCCTCCATTGCGTTATCGATCAGGTTCCCCAGGATGGTCACCTGGTCGGTGGTTCCGTCCGGGTGGAGCGTCGAACTACCGTCGATGATCACCTGAATGTTCTTTTCCTCACCGATCGTACTCTTCGCCATCAGGAGACTGGCGGCATCGGGGTCGGTGATTCCCGGGCAGAGATCGCCGGAGACCACCGAACCGCCGTGGCCGGAACGGGTGATGAAGTCAACCGCCTGCTCGGTCCGGCCAAGCTCCAGCAGCCCCGAGATGACGTGCATCTTGTTGGAGAATTCGTGTGCCTGCACCCGTAGCGCCTGGGTGACATCGCGCGCGCCATCCAGATCCTGCAGCAGCTGGTGAAGCTCGGTGCGGTCGCGGAGGATGAGCACGCTGCCCACCCGCCGCCCGTCCACCACGGCCCGGTTAGCCTGCGCGAGCAGCACCCGCTCACCGACCAGCACCGTGGTCTCGACGGCCCCTTCGGAATCGAGCATCCCCGCAAGGGTGGGGTCGAGGACGTCGACGACGGGGCGGCCGACGGCGGCGTCGTCGAGGCCAAGGAGGCGGCGCGCCTCGTCGTTGAGCAGCGCCATTCTCCCCCGTTCATCGACCGCCACCACTCCCTCTCCGATTCCGTGCAGCATGGCGTCCCTGGTCTCAAGCAGGGTGGCGATTTCCTCGGGCTCCAGCTTGTAGATGCGGCGCCACACCAGGCGGGATACGTAGATAGCCCCCGCCGATCCCAGCAGGGCGGCCGCGATCAGCCACAGCAGCAGCTGAGGGAGGTCCTCCTGGAGGTCCTGGCTGAGCCGGGATTCGAGAATGCCCACTGAGGCGGTGCCGATCACTGAGCCGTCGTCGTCGAAAATGGGGACCTTCACCCGCCATGATTCCCCAAGGGTGCCGGTCTGGGTTCCCACGAATGTGTCCCCCGACAAGGGCACCGACGGATCAGTGGAAACCATCGATCCGATCATCTCCGGGTTCGGGTGGGAATAGCGGATCCCCGCGTCGTCGGTCACCACCACATAGGTGACATTGGTTGACTGGGCGATGAGAGCGGCGATCGGTTGGATGGTGTCACTGGGACGGGCGTCGTCGAACGCCTCCACAATGGTGGGTAACTGGGCGACCGACTGGGCGACTCCAACCATCCGCGTCTCGTAGGCGTCACGGATCTGCTGCTCCTGCATCCGGATCGCGACCGACCCGGCGATCAGGACAATGATCAACACGATGGACAGCTGCAAAAGAAAGAGCTGTGACCTCAGCGACAATGACCTGATCATGACCCTATCTTGGCATGTCAGCGGCTCTCTGACCCTGTTCCCGTCATGACCGTAATGACCAATACGTGCGTTATGTCCGTATTCTTCCCCGCCCGGTGGGAGGTCCCTACGATGAACCGGACGGCCTGGTGATCTGCATCACGCCAAAGAAAGGAAATCTCATCATGAAGCTTAATCGCCCAATGAAGCGCCATTCAGCTTTGGTCGCTGTCGCAGCAGTCTCGGCACTGGCCCTATCCGCCTGCGGCGACAGCGGCGCCGAGACCCCCGAGGGCGGAATCGACCGCCTGAATATCGTTGTACCGGCAGACCCGGGCGGCGGCTGGGACCAGACGGGCCGCGCCATTCAGACCGATCTCGAAGAAAACGATCTTGTGGGCAGCGCCTCGGTGGAGAACGTCGGCGGTGCCGGCGGCACGAACGGCTTGACCCGCCTGGCGACCGAACAGGATCCCAACACGCTGATGGTGATGGGCTACGTCATGGTTGGTGCGGTTGAGACCAACGCGGCCGAGACCCGCATCGAGGACACCACGCCGATCGCGCGGCTCACCGACGAGCCGCTGGTCGTCGTCGTACCCGCCGAATCGCCGTACCAGACCATCGAGGATCTGGTCGCCGATATCGAAGAGAACGGCCAGGCTGTCTCAGTTACCGGCGGCTCCGCCGGCGGCGCCGACCACATCCTCGCAGGCATGATCCTCGAGGCCGAGGGCGTGGCCCCCGACAAACTGAACTACATCCCGTACTCCGGCGGCGGTGAGTCGTTGGCTGCCCTCCTGGGCAACCAGGTATCTGCGGGTATCTCGGGTGTCGGCGAATACGCCGAGCAGGTCAAGGCGGGCACAGTGCGTGCCCTTGCAGTGTCCGGTGAGGAACCAGCAGGCCAGATCCCCGAGGTCGAGACCTTGACCGACCAGGGCATCGATGTGGTCCTGACCAACTGGCGCGGCGTCGTCGCCCCGGGCTCGATCGACGAGGAGCAGGCTGCAGCGCTGACCGACCTGATCACTGAGCTGCACGAGACGGAGTCGTGGCAGGAAACCCTCACCGAGAACAACTGGGCGGACGCCTTCCTCACCGGCGAGGAGTTCGCCACCTTCCTCGAAGAGGACATCGAAACGGTCAAGACGACCCTGACAGACATCGGCCTGCTGTAGCCGCCATGAGTACCCACCCACCAGAGGCACAGGCCAGCGGCGCGCGGACCGCCGCTGGCCGGCCCATCGGAGAGATCATTTTCGCAGCAGGGATCCTGAGTCTCGGCATTTTCGGTTTTGTGGCCGGCGCCGATATCCGGACGCCCCCGTCGGCAACCGGGATTGGCCCACGGGAGTTCCCGTTCATCGTGTCCGGTCTGCTCGTGGTCCTCGGGGCCGCGATCATCGTTCAGTTGTTGCGTGGCCATCGCGGCGCTCCTGAAGAGGGCGAGGATGTCGACCTCAACGTGAAGACCGACTGGCTGACCGTTGCCAAGCTTGTCGGGTTCGTGGCGCTGCACATCCTGCTCATCGTCCCGACGGGTTGGCCCGTTGCCGCTGCGGTGCTCTTTTTCGGTGCAAGCTGGACGCTCGGCGCCCTGTCCTGGTGGAAGAGCGCGGTCATCGCCATCGTGATGGCCCTGGTGCTGCAGTTCGTGTTTGCCGGTCTGTTGGGCGTCTCCCTCCCCGCCGGGTTCCTCCTGGAAGGGGTTGAAATCTTCAATGGATAACTTTATGGCCCTCATGGAGGGTTTCTCGGTTGCCATGCAGCCGATGTACCTGCTGTTCGCACTGGGCGGGGTACTGGTCGGAACAGCCGTGGGTGTGCTGCCGGGCATCGGCCCGGCCATGGCCATCGCGCTGCTGATGCCCATCACCTACAGCCTTGATCCGACGGCGGCGATCATCGTTTTCGCCGGGATCTACTATGGCGGCATGTATGGCGGTTCCACCACCTCCATCCTGCTGAATACACCCGGTGAATCGGCGTCGGTCGTTACGGCGCTTGAGGGCAACAAGATGGCCAAGGCGGGACGCGGAGCGGCCGCTCTGGCCACCGCCGCGCTCGGCTCGTTCGTCGCCGGCACCGTCGCCACAGTCCTGCTGACCTTCCTTGCCCCGATGCTCGCCGAATTTGCTGTGCAGATTGGCCCGGTCGAGTATGTGGCGCTGATGGTCGTCGCCTTCCTCACTGTCGGGGCACTCCTGGGTGCGTCGGTGCTGCGGGGACTGGCGTCCCTGTGCATCGGACTGTTCCTCGCGTTCGTGGGGGTCGACGCCCTGACGGCTCAGCAGCGTTACACATTCGGCAGCCCGTTCCTCGCGGACGGCATCGACGTCGTCCTGGTGGCTGTGGCCCTGTTCGCTATGGGTGAGGCGCTGTACATCGCGTCGCGGATGCGTCACGGGTCGGTGGCGGTAATCCCGGTCAGCGGCAACTGGCGCAAGTGGATGAAGCGCGACGACTGGCGCCGGTCCTGGAAGCCCTGGCTGCGCGGCACGTTCATCGGGTTCCCGATCGGCACCATTCCGGCCGGCGGTGCGGACGTTGCGACCTTCGTCTCCTACGCAACCGAACGCAAGCTCGCCAAAGGCGAGAACAAGGCGCAGTTCGGCAACGGAGCCATTGAGGGTGTCGCGGGTCCGGAATCCGCCAACAACGCAGCTGCCGCAGGCGTGCTGGTGCCGCTGCTGACCCTCGGTATCCCCACTACCGCGACGGCGGCGATCATGCTGGTTGCCTTCCAGCGGTACCAGATCCAGCCCGGTCCGCTGCTGTTCGAGGTGGAAGGTGCCCTGGTCTGGGCGCTGATCGCCAGCCTGTACGTCGGCAACCTGATGCTGCTGGTTTTGAACCTGCCGCTGGTGGGGCTGTGGGTGAAGATCCTTCAGATCCCTCGCCCCTACCTGTACGCGGGCATCCTGGTCTTTGCAGCCCTCGGCGCGTTCTCGATCAACTTCACGCCGGTGGATGTGTGGATCCTACTGATCATCGGTCTGCTCGGGTTCTTCATGCGCCGATACGGCTACCCGATCGCACCGATGGTGGTGGGCCTGATCCTCGGTCCAATCTTTGAGGATCAGCTCCGCCGCTCCATGGCCATCTCGCAGGGAGACCCCTCGGCACTGATCACTTCACCGATCGCCGCGGTAATCTACGCAACCCTTGCGCTGATTTTCGTGCTGTCGTTCTGGATGAAGAAGCGTCAGAAGGCTATGGAAGCCTCCCTCGCCAGCACCTCAGTGAGTGCGAGCGAGGGAGACCAAACCCGCGCCTAGGTGTACTCAGTCAGTAGGTTGGTTGCACCTGCTGACTGAGTACACCTAGGCGCGGGACAGCTAGGCGTCGTGGTCAGTTTCCAGGATCTTCGCCAGGGACTCGAGGGCCTCCTCGGCACCGTCGCCGTCTGCACGAAGCACGACGACGTCGCCGTGGGAGGCCCCGAGCCCCATCAGGGACAGGATGCTCGATGCGTCCATCGCGTCCTCTGCCGGTTCGCCGTCCAGGGCAATGGTGACCTCCAGGGGAAGCTCACCCGCCGCCTCGGCGAAGATGGCTGCGGGGCGGGCGTGCAGGCCAACCCGGCTTGCGACTGTGGCTTTGCGTTCTGACATAGGGTTCCTCCTTGGTTGGGGCTCTTACTGGCCCAAGGTTTCCAGAATGGGGAGCCGTTCACGGACCATGCTGCGTCCCTGTTCGGCGGTGGTCGCGGCGAGGGCCAGGGCGGCAAGTTCCTGAGCTTCGTGGCGGGTCACCGAGGCCAGCACCGCAGCGACAGTGGGCAGCGCCCTCGCTGACATGGAGAGGGTCGACACCCCCAGCCCTACGAGTACGACGGCGAGGGCCGGATCCGCTGCAGCCTCGCCGCACACACCCACCGGCTTCTCGGTGGCTGCGCTGGCGGCGGCCGATTCGGCCCCCGCAACGGTGTGTTTGACGAGCTGTAAAACAGCTGGTTGCCAGGAATCGTTCAGTGCGGCGAGCTGGCCCAGCAGGCGGTCGGCCGCCATGGTGTACTGGGTGAGGTCATTGGTTCCCAGTGAGGCAAACCCGACGTGCTGGAGGATGGCTTCGGAGGTCAGCGCGGCTGACGGCACCTCGACCATCACGCCAGGGCGGTTCAGCCCCTCGGCGAGGCACATCTCCCCGAACGCCTGGGCCTCGGCGGCCGTCGAAATCATTGGTGCCATCACCCACACTTCGGCCTCTGAGTCAGCAGCTGCCCGGGCGATCGCCTTTAGCTGGCGGGTGAGCACGCCGGGGCTGACCGATCCGGTCCGGTAGCCCCGTACACCGAGCGCCGGATTGGGTTCCGTTGCGTCGGTGAGGAACGGCAGCGGCTTGTCCGCGCCGGCGTCGAGCGTCCTGACCACCACTTTGCTGCCGGGGAACGCGTCGAAAACCTCCTGGTAGGCTGCCGCCTGCTCGTCGGGGCTCGGCTCGGTCTCCCGGTCCAGGAAACAGAACTCGGTGCGCAGCAGGCCGACACCTTCGGCGCCGGCCGCGGCCGCCGCCCGGGCATCCTTGCCGGAACCCACGTTCGCCAGCAGCGGCACAGGATGCCCATCGGCGGTGGCGCCCGTACCGTTGAACGTGCCCAGCGCAGCTGACTGCTCCACCCACCTGGCTGCCAGAGCGCGCTCCTCATCGCCGGGGTCGGTGCTGATGCTGCCGGCCGCGCCGTCCACGTACACCTCGGTTCCGGCCTCGATGGCCTCGGCACCTGAGGCAGCCACGACGGCCGGCAGCCCCAGCGCACGGGCCAGGATTGCCGTATGCGACTGTGGGCCGCCGCTGCTGGTGATCAGCGCCAGTACCTTGGTCGCATCGAGAGTTGCGGTATCAGCCGGGGCAAGGTCTTCTGCAGCGAGGATGAACGGCCTATCCGAGGTGGGAATGCCGGGGGCCGGTAGCCCGCGAAGTTCGGCTACCAGCCGGGCACGCACGTCGTGGACGTCCTGGGTACGCTCGGCCATGTAGCCGCCGAGACTGAGCAGCATCTCGGCGACCGCTGAACCGGCTTCCCATACCGCCCGCTCCGCTGAGGTGCCCGCATTGATGAGCTTGGTTGCCGACTTCAGCAACATGGGGTCGGCCGCCATCATGGCGGTGGCCTCCAGCACCGCGCTTGCGTCCTTCGATGCGGCGTCGGCGCGGCGCTTCAACTCGGCCTGGACCGCCTTGGACGCCGCCTTCAGACGCACAGTCTCGGCCTCGGCCGTGGTGTCCGCCCCCCAGGTTTCGCCCTGGAGTGGCTCCCGGGCCCTGCCTGGCATCTGCAGGACCGGCCCGATTACGCGGCCGGGGCTAACCCCGACTCCGGTAAGTTTCGTCATTGAAAGACCCTCCCGGGTTCGGTTAGGCGGCGACCGTCTCGGCAACAGGAGCGTCTTCGGTTTTCCGCGTGGCGAAGCGTTTCAGGGCTACCACCGTGAGTGCCGAGATAATCGTGCCCGCAATGACAGCCACCACAAACATAGCGACATTCCCGATGGCAAAGAAGACGAAGATGCCACCGTGCGGTGCCTGTGAGGTGACCCCGGAGCGCATGATGATGGCGCCAGTCACTGCTGAGCCCAGCATGCTGGCGGGAATGACACGCAGCGGATCGACCGCTGCAAAGGGAATCGCGCCTTCGGAGATGAACGCGGCACCCAGCAACCAGGCAGCCTTTCCATTCTCCCGTTCAGCCACCGAGAAGCGACGGCGGTCCAGCACGGTGGCGAGTGCCATGGCCAGCGGTGGGACCATTCCAGCAGCCATGACTGCTGCCATGATCTGCCATGGGGCCTGGTTGGCAATAGCCCCGGCGCCCAGTCCGGCGACGGCGAAGGAGTAGGCGACCTTGTTGATTGGTCCGCCCAGGTCGATGGCCATCATGAGGCCGAGAATCACTCCTAGAAGGACTGCTGCTGCGCCGGTCATTCCGGAGAGCCAGTCATTCAGGGCGGTGGTGAGTGAAGCGATTGGCCCGCCGAGGACGAGGATCATCAGCCCTGACGCGGCGATGGAGGCCAGGAGCGGGATGATCACCACGGGCATCAGGCTGCGGAGCCAGCGTGGTACCTTGATCCGGCCGATCATCATGGCGATGTAGCCGGCGAGCAGGCCGCCGACGATACCGCCGAGGAAACCTGCCCCCATGAACCCAGCCACTGCACCGGCAACAAAGCCGGGAGCGATACCTGGCCGGTCAGCCAGCGCATAGGCTATGTAACCGGCGAGTGCCGGGATGAGGAAGCCCATCGACAGGCCACCGATTTTGAAGAAGACCGCACCGAGGAAGGCGGCGAGGCCCTCCGGCGGCAGATTGAGCAGGGTGTACTGGGTCAGCATTGCATCGGCATTACCGACACCATCGGCGTTCGACAGGGCAATTTCGTAGCCAGCCAGCAGGAAGCCAAGCGCGATCAGGAGACCGCCACCGGCCACGAAGGGAATCATGTAGCTGACACCGGTGAGGAGTGCGCGCTTAAGCTGGCGTCCGACGCCTTCGCCGCCGCCGTCGTCGGTCTGCTGTGACTGGGCGTCGGTGTTTCCCTGGACGCGTCGTGCGTTTGGGTTGTCGGCGGCGGCCAGCGCCTCGTCGACCATCATTCCGGGCTCGTCAATTCCCCGTTTGACGGGGGATGTGATGACGGGCTTTCCCGCGAAACGGTTCCGGTCGCGCACGTCCACGTCGACGGCGAAGATCACGGCATCTGCCGCGGCGATTACGTCCGCCGGCAGCGGAGTGGCACCGGAGGAGCCCTGGGTTTCGACCTGAAGGTCCACCCCGCGTTCCTTTGCGGCGGCAACCAGTGAATCGGCTGCCATGTAGGTGTGGGCGATGCCGGTGGGGCAGGCGGTGACAGCGACGATCCGGCGGGGCTTCGACTGGGTGGCAGGTTCGCCAGCTCCGGATGAGGTTGGTGCTGCCGAGGCTGCCTGTGTTGACTGGCTGCTTTGCCGGGGACCGGCGTCGAGCGCACCCTGGACGAGGTCAACCACGTCCTGTTCAGTGTCCGCGGAACGCAGTGCCGCTGTGAAGTCCTTCTTGATGAGGGAGCGGGCCAGTTTCGAGAGCAACTTCAGGTGCTCCTGGTCCGCGCCGTCGGGTGCCGCTATGAAGAAGATCAGGTCTGCCGGGCCGTCCTTGGCGCCGAAGTCCACGGCCGGATTCAACCGGGCCATCGCGAGTGTTGGCTCGGTGACTGAGGTGGACCGGCAGTGCGGGATGGCGATGCCGCCCGGAATGCCGGTGGCGGTCTTCTCTTCCCGGGCAAGCGCGTCGGCGTAGAGGCCGTCCGCGCCGGTCGCCCGGCCCGTGGCGGCAACCTGATCGGCGAGCCGACGGATCACCTGCGAACGGTCAGAGCCCAGGTCCTGATCCAGTGAGACGAGCTCAGTTGTAATCAGCTGTGCCATTGATCCTCCTCCTTTGGAAGTGGTGCATCGAGCGGGGTGTGGGTTGAGGTGGTGATGTGTGGAAGGCGCTGGGTAACGACGGCGCCCGGTGTGGTCTGGTGCAGAGCTGGAACTGTCGAGCCGGGCAGTGCGGCCGCCGCGGAACCGTGGGCGACCGCCTGCTTCAGGCAGTCCTCGGGGGACTGGCCGGCGGTGTGTGCCAGCAAATACCCGGCGAGGGCGGAATCCCCGGCGCCAACGGTGGACCGGGCCGCGACCGGCGGGTGCGTCGCCTGCCACGATTCGGTGCCGGTGACCAGGAGTGCCCCGCGGGCCCCGAGCGTCGCCAGGACCGCTCCGACGCCGGTACCCACCAGCGCGGTGGCAGCTGTTGCGGCCAGGGCCGGGTCGGCCTCAAGCGCTTCGCCGTCCGCCACGCCGCTCAGCTCGGCGAGTTCCTCGGCGTTGGGTTTCAGGAGATCCGGTGTGATCCCGGTGGCCAGGCTATCGGTGAGCGGTGCACCCGACGAGTCGATGGCGATCAGCGGCGAGAGGTCGCCGAACCGGGTGCGCACGGTGTCGATCACCGTGGCGTAGAACGTGCTGGGAACACCGGGTGGGAGGGAGCCGGCGAGCACCAGCCAGGAGGCCCCCGCACACTCGGTCACCACCATTTCCAGGAGGTCGTCGAGTTGGGTGCGGGAGAGGTGAGGCCCGGGTTCGTTGACCTTTGTCGTGGTTCCGTCGGGCTCGGTCAAGGTGATGTTGCTGCGCAGGGGAGTCCCGATCGGAAGGCTGCGGAAAGACACACCCGCCGCCCGGAGTCCTGCGAGCACCGGGTCATCGGTGTCTCCCGGAAGGACGGCGGTTGAGGCCACGCCAGAGACCGTCAGTGCCCGGCACACATTGACACCCTTCCCGCCGGATTCCTGGTGGGCCGCGGTAGCGCGCTGCACCTCGCCGCGGGTGAGGATCTGGGACAGCTCAACTGTCCGGTCGAGGCTTGGATTAACCGTCAGGGTGATGATCACGCGAGAACCACCTCGACGTCGGCGTCGGCCAGGGCCGCAGCCAGAGTGGGCGGCGGTTCCTGGTCGGTGACCAGCGTGTCGATGTCGGTCAGTGACGCGAACCCGACCAGCGTTTCCTGTTCCAGTTTCGAGGCGTCCACGACAGCGATGACCCGGCGGGCAGACCGTACGATCGCCGTCTTGACTGACGCCTCATCCGGGTCCGGCGTGCTGAGCCCGAAGGTTGAGTGAACCCCATTGGCTCCAATGAAGGCAATGTCGGGGCGGTAGCCGTTGAACCGGTCGATGGTGTGGCTTCCGACGGCCGCACTGGTCAGTCCGCGTACGCGTCCACCAACGAGTTCGAGGTGCAGTGAAGATGCAGCGATCGCGAAGGCGACCGGTACGGCGTGCGTAATAACCACCAGGTCGTCACGGGTCTCGCAGGCAAGGAGTTCGGCCAGGTGGCCGGTGGTGGTGCCGGCGTCGAGCACGATGGAGCCGGCATCCGGGATCATGGCGAGGGCGGCCTTGGCGATCCGCGCCTTCTCCGGCTGGTGCTGGCTCTCCCGGCTGTTCAAGCTCAGCTCGCTGGTGCTGTTGTTCGCACCGCTTACCGCCCCACCGTGGACACGGCGCAGGACTCCCGCGTCCTCAAGGAGTGCGAGGTCCCGTCTGACTGTTTCCTTGGTGATATTGAATCGTTCCGAGAGTTCGGTGACACTGACCCGTCCCTCGTCAGCCACGAGGGTGGCGATCCTGCTGTGGCGTTCTTCGGCGAACACTGCGGCCTCCTTGCGTGGTGACTACCATCACAGTAAATGTCTGATTTAGTGACTATATCTGTGTTTATGTTTGATTGTCAACGGTTTTGCAGCAAAACAAAAAAGCGCCACCCCCCAGCTGGTGGGGAGTGGCGCACGGCGGGTGCGGGGCGGCCGTTAGATGCCGCCGTCGCGTGTCTCATTGCGGGTAACGGTCTCGCCCGTGTTCGGATCTTGAACGGATCGGGATTCGGAGACCCGCCGTTGGCTGCGCGGAGCGTTCATCACCAATGAAATGATGAGGCCAAGCACTCCGACACCCATCAGGATGTAGCCCACCAGGGCGAGGTCGACGAAGTCAACGCCATCCGCGACAGCAAAAGCAAGAATTGCACCCAGTGCAATAAGGACGATTGACGAACCGATTCTCATTTTGTCTACTACTCCTTCGATATAACGCGGACGGCGGCTGAATTGGCCGGCCGGGCGAATCCGTTGATCCGCCCGGTGTATCAGTGTGACGTAGTCGTCACCTTACTGTGCTTCCGGTTTATGGTCGTTAACTGGGCAGTTTTTGGGGCGCGCGCCCCGGCTACCAAAACGGCTAAGTGTTATCAAATCAATACCGGCGTGGCCTATTGAAAAACCCGACCACGGGGGTTTAATGAACTCAGCACCGCTCTAATTGAAAGCTAAGCACGCTGATGAAGTAGGATGGTTGAAAGCTTGTGTAGGGACATCCTGCATTACAGCACTTTTGTTATACGTATCACTCGTAGACAAGACTCGATTATAAGGAGTACTCCATGGGTTTCTTCGCATTCCTTCTTCTAGGCCTCATCGCTGGCGCAATCGCCAAGCTCATCCTTCCCGGCAAGCAGGCCGGTGGCTGGATCATCACCCTCATCCTAGGTGTCGTCGGTGCACTGCTCGGCGGCTGGATCGGCAGCGCACTGTTCGGTGCCGACATGAACGAATTCTTCTCGCTTGAGTCATGGCTGCTGGCCATCGGCGGCGCCTTGATCGTGCTCGTCGTTTACGGTGCCATCACCGGCCGCAACAACAAGTCACGCGCCTAATTTCAGACGTGCAAAGAACGCCGTCGGGGCAACCCGGCGGCGTTTTTTGTGCAGTTTTCCCTACGGCGCATCGACTGCGCGCAACTGAAGGACCCAGTAAATGAAACTGCCCAACCTAAATCCCGCCTCGAAACTGGCCAATGATGCCCTCTACGACAAAGAGGGAAAGCCCAAGCCGGGTATCCAGCGGACCATTGAACGGGCCATTGAGGTGCAGCGTCCACTGGTGCTGGCGAATCTTCGCCGCATGTACGCCAAGAACCCGGATGCCACCGCCGAGGAGATCAGTTCGGCCCTGGAGCGCAGCTACCTCGCGGTCATCACAGTCACCGGTGCGGGGGTGGGAGCGACTGCGGTTGTACCTGCCATTGGCACGATTGCGTCGCTGGGCCTGTCGGCCGCCGCCACTATTGGGTTCCTTGAGGCCACGGCACTGTATGCGCAGTCCGTTGCGGAACTCCACGGAGTGCAGACCGATGATCCGGAGCGGGCGCGGACCCTCGTGATGGCCATCCTGATGGGTGAGGAGGGCAATGCCCTGATCCAGTCAGTGCTGCGCGGTTCGGGAGGCGGCGCTACCGAACACTGGGGGACGGTGGTGGGGAGCTCCGTGTCATCGCCGATCGTGCGAACCATCGGGAACAGCATCAGGAGGCGGTTTGTCCGCAAGATGCTGGCCAAGCAGGGCGGCGCCCTCCTGGGGCGTGCGTTGCCCTTCGGTGTGGGTGCTGTGGTTGGTGGTGCTGGCAACCACATGATGGGCCGCGCGGTTATTGCCGCCACCACACAGGCTTTCGGCCCGGCGCCAAGGGTGGTCCCGGGCCAGTTGGTCAAGGACCTCGATCGCTGACCCGATTACCTCGCCTTATTCCGGCCAACGCTCCCGACCCCCCGTTACCTTTCTTATAGCCCCTAAACGAGCAAGAATCGGGGTTGCTGGCCTGTCGGTCCTGGCATGATTGAGTCCCCCAGTCGAATGTATGA